>NZ_BAAGYM010000002.1:0-63232 GCF_054779315.1 Niabella aquatica | reverse complement strand
ATGCCTCACTTAAAGCAATTTTTGCTCCAAATGAGGCATTTTTTATATCCTTTTGCTAATAAAATAAAAGCCTACACTGTATTACATATTTTCAGGAAGACCCTGGTAACACAGTTATCTTAACGGATTCATACAATATCCATTCATGCCTTAGCTATATTTCCTGTTTATTTTACGCTGCTCTTAATTCCTTCAAAAGCTACCGGCGGGCCTCACCGCGGGAGGAGCCAGGTGTACGGATTCCTTTAAACGGTTATCCATCGGGGAGAAAATTTTGGCGTTGCTAAACTTATAAACACTTCTTGGTGCAGTACTTACACGAGCAGATGCCGGCACAGATAACCCTGTGATTTCAGCAATAGCCCTTGCCAGTAAATAATCATCTGTTGAACCTATGGGCTTCCACGCCGAAGGCTGATTTTCAATGCTGGTTACGGGGATATCGGGTATCAGGTATCCCGGTTTCTCAAAATCTCTACCTGCAGCATCTGCATATTTAGCTACGATAGGCTGCATGGCCCAGTTCTTAAGGCTGTTCTTCTGCTCATTAGAAAGGGTATTACTATTATAAACAGTAGCAGCTCTGTTATCATAATCATTATACGCATGTATCGTGATAGATGCGGTAAACTTCCCGCCGGTTTTGCTGCCGATATGAACTACCTGCATATAAGGCCTCAGGCAGAAGGTAAGCAATTCCGCTGCAGAGTAAGAATCATCCGTGGCAATAATATACACTTTATTCAGGTTCAAATTTGCGTTCAATGGCGTAATTCCACCTACAACGCCCAGCGAATCCGTAGGAAGCCCTCCCGAACTTTCGAATATTCCGTTCAGAAAGCTGTTGTAAGTGAGCTGGGTAAACGGCTTTTTATTTTCCACAGCGGCCCGCGGAGCTATTAATGACGCCAGATATATAGCAGCATTCATCGCCCCCCCATGGTTATATCTCAGGTCAACGACCAGATCTGTTATCCCTTCCGCCTTAAAATCAGCAAAAGTGTTATAAAGTTGAGGATTGAATCCCTCTATAAAGTCTGTATAAAATAAATAGCCGATCTTTCTTCCCGCAAATTCCGGCTTGTTCTTATATACACTGTCTGCCAATACAGGGTTCGTTTGTATAGTAACCGGTGTGAGGCTCACCGTTCTGGCATTGGCAAAATTCTGGTCATTTACATTAATACTTATTGTATTGGTTTCAAAAAGCTGCCCCACATTGGAAGATGTAATAACCGCACCTCCTATTTTGTCAATAATATTACCCCGGGTAATACCGGCCAGCGCAGCAGGTGTATGGGGAAAAACATACTTCACTACCGCTACATAATTTTTATCTGAAACCTTTAAAAAGTTCAGGCTCCAGCCAAAATCCTTGGGGGTACCGGCAAACTCGGCAAACAAAGCGTCTATATCAGACGTAATCCACGACCAGCCGTGTTCTTTGTCAATTGGGCTCAATACACTTTCAAAGTAGGCTTTGGGATCGGTATTGTCGGCAGCGGTGGGTTTTTTATTAACCATCAGATCGGACCAAAGATAATAGGTAGATAACCCGTCATAGACAAATTGAGATACAACAGCCGAAGTATTATCCGGCTGATCAATATGGTCCTTTTTAGGGCAGGCCGTAAGCGCGATAAGCAGTACGGGTAAAAATGGTATTAATTTTTTCATTACAGGATATACGGACTTGTTCAAACAGCGTAAATGTTTTAATAAATTAGTTCGCCAGCTAAAATACTTGATGCAAAGATTATTTTTTTATTGCACTTGCTAAAATTAATTCTTTTTGCAGTTCATTTAAATTAAATGCTTTACTTTTCATCTTGTTTTATAACGCATTTTTATGGCTAAGAACAATTTAAGAAAAGAACTGGCCCTGGAATATCATTCCAAAGGCAGACCTGGCAAAATAGAAGTAATCCCCACTAAAGAAGCAAAAACCCAAAGAGATCTTTCGCTGGCCTATTCCCCGGGTGTGGCGGTTCCCTGCCTTGAAATAGCCGACAACACGGAAAATGTATATAAGTATACAGCTAAAGGCAACCTGGTAGCTGTTATCAGCAATGGCACCGCTGTTCTGGGACTGGGAGATATTGGCCCTGAAGCAGGGAAACCCGTAATGGAAGGCAAAGGCGTATTGTTCAAAATATTTGCAGATATTGATGTTTTTGATATAGAGGTAAATGAAAAAGATCCTGTAAAATTTGTAGAGATCGTACAGGCGCTTGAACCTACTTTTGGCGGTATTAACCTGGAAGATATAAAAGCACCCGGCTGCTTTTATATAGAACGGGAGCTGAAAAAGCGCCTGAAGATTCCTGTAATGCACGATGACCAGCACGGAACTGCCATCATTAGTGCTGCGGCGCTGATCAATGCCCTGGAAATTCAGAAGAAAAAAATAGAAAAAGCCCGGTTTGTAGTAAACGGTGCCGGCGCCGCTGCTATGGCCTGTGCGCTGCTGTACCAGGCAATGGGCGCCCGGCCGGAGCATTTTATTATGTTCGACAGTAAAGGCGCTTTGTATAAAGGCCGACCCGGACTGGATGAAATAAAAGCCCCCTTTGCTACAGCCGAAAAAGACGTATCACTCACGGAAGCATTAAAGGGTGCAGATGTATTCATAGGACTCAGCACTGCCAATGTTTTAAATGCAGAAATGGTAAAGGGGATGGCAAAAAACCCTATCGTATTCGCTATGGCCAACCCCGATCCCGAAATATCCTGGGAAGAGGCCACCTCGGCACGTAAGGATGTAATTATGGCTACGGGGCGTAGCGATTATCCCAACCAGGTGAATAACGTATTAGGATTCCCCTACATTTTCAGGGGTGCCCTGGATGTAAGAGCTACGCAGATCAATACAGAAATGCAGCTGGCGGCGGTTAAAGCACTGGCCGAGCTTACTAAAACACCGGTGCCGGATATGGTGAACCTGGCATACAACCAGGAGAACCTGCATTTCGGACCTGAATATATTATTCCCAAACCGCTCGATCCACGCCTGCTGGCTACTGTAGCCCCGGCCGTGGCAAAAGCAGCTATCGCATCGGGTGTGGCAAGGCATACCATTGAAAACTGGGAGCAGTATGCATACGATCTGAATAAAAGACTGGGGCTCGACAACCAGGTATTGCGCGTATTAGGCGCCAAGGCACGGAGCGCACCCAAACGCATTGTATTTGCCGAAGGCGAGAATGTGAATATACTGAAAGCCGCACAGATAGTGACAGATGAAGGTATAGGCTTCCCCATACTTCTGGGTGATGTAAAAAAAATGCAGGAGCTGGCAGATGCCCACAAGATCGACATCGGCGGGATGCCTGTGATCAATCCCCGAAGCGAAGAAGCCAGGCAAAAAAGGGAAGACTATACCCATGCGTTTTATAAAAAAAGGGCCAGGAAAGGCTATACTTTTGATGAAACGGCCAAACTGATGGAAGACCGCAACCATTTTGGCTGCATGATGGTAGAGTGCGGTGATGCAGATTGTATGATATCGGGACTTACCAAAAGATATTCTGATGCCATTCGCCCCGCATTGCAAATTATAGGTACAGAACAAGGGGTAAAAAAAGTGGCAGGAATGTACCTGGTCATGAGCTCAAGAGGCCCCTTATTTCTGGCAGACACTACGGTGAACCTGAACCCTACAGCTGAAGAGCTTGCTGAAATTGTATTGCTAACCGCCAAAGAAGTGGCCGCATTCAATATCACCCCGAGAATCGCCATGCTCAGCTATTCCAACTTTGGCAGCAGCAGCACGCCCGAAGCACAGCTGGTAGCCAAAGCAAGGGAAATAGCCAAACAAAAAGCGCCTTCACTGATTGTGGATGGTGAAATGCAGGCAAATGTGGCGCTGAACAATGGGTTGCTTAAGGAAATGTACCCTTTCAGCGAGCTGGTAGATAAGGAAGTGAATACCCTGATCTTCCCTAATCTTGCATCGGGTAACATTACTTACAACATCCTGAAAGAAATCGGCTCTTCTGATGTGATCGGACCCATACTTTTAGGGTTAAAAAAACCGGTACATTTGTTGCAATTAGGTAGCACAGTAAGCAATATTGTGAATATGGCCTTAATTGCTGTTACAGACGCCCAGCTAAAATCGGCAGCAACAGGTGTTTTGGAAAAACCTGCCGGGGAAAAAGAAAGATCCTGATCAGGCAGGTGTAGGCGGGGAGCAACCAGGTGCTGGCGCTTATGATATACAGGACAGGTTTACAAAAAAGCAATTTAAATAACATAAACCTTTTTGATTCTTGAAAATATTAAAAGAATTCGGGCAGTATATTAAAATGTTTAACGGCATGTTCCGGGTGCCCGAAAACAGGGCTATGTACTGGAAACAGTTCATGCTTCAATGTAACGATATAGGTATCGGATCGCTGGGCATTATCAGCATCATATCCGTATTTATCGGCGCGGTATCTACTGTACAAACTGCTTATCAGCTGGTGTCTCCTATCATCCCTAAAACCACAATCGCACAAATTGTAAGAGATACCGTGATCCTGGAGTTCGCCCCTACCCTTGGTTGTATTGTGCTGGCAGGTGTGGTGGGCAGTAAAATTGCCAGTGAGCTGGGCAATATGCGGGTGAGCGAGCAAATAGATGCCCTGGAAATTATGGGTATCAATACCAAAGCATACTTAATTCTGCCTAAAATACTGGCCGGTGTGATAACCATTCCGTTACTTATTATTATAGCAATGGTGCTGGGTATTGTTGGCGGGCGCATTGCTGGCGCTGCGGCAGGCATTATAGATCCCTCCATTTACGACAACGGGTTATTGATGAATTTTAATGGCTATAATGTATTTTTTGCATTAACCAAGAGCTTTGTATTTGCGTTCCTGATTACCAGCGTTCCCGCTTTTTATGGCTACCATGTAAAGGGCGGCGCTTTAGAGATCGGGCGTTCCAGTACCAGAGCTGTGGTAGTTTCGTGTGTATTGTTACTGCTGGCAGATTATATATTATCGGCATTAATGCTTTGATCTTTGTCAGAGGGCAGAATAGATAGATCAAACAGCAAAGTACAGGCATATTTTATATAAGGATGCTGGTAAAACAGCAGATAGTATGCGGTGACCGGTTATCTTTCATCTGCCAACCATTATATAGCAATGATAGAAATAAAAAACCTTAAAAAAAGCTTCGGGGAAAAGGTGGTGCTACACGATGTAAGCGCCATCATGGAACCGGGCAAATGCAACCTTATTATTGGTTCGAGCGGTAGTGGTAAAACCGTTTTTATGAAGTGTGTGGTCGGCCTGATGCAGCCTACTGCCGGCGAAGTGATCTATAACGACAGGAATTATATTACCATGTCGACTGAAGAGAAAAAGGCCATTCGTAAAGAAATCGGTATGCTTTTCCAGGGATCGGCGTTATTCGACAGCCAGACCGTAGAGCAGAATGTTATTTTCCCGTTGGACATGTTCAGCACCGATAAATATGCTGTAAAAAGAAAACGTGTAAAGGAAGTGCTGGACAGGGTGCAACTGGCAGAAGATGCTTACAGGAAATTTCCTTCGGAAATAAGCGGTGGTATGCAGAAGCGGGTGGCACTGGCCAGGGCGATTGTATTAAATCCTAAATACCTGTTCTGTGATGAGCCCAACTCTGGCCTCGATCCTCAAACCTCTATTGTTATTGACAAACTTATTAAAGAAATAACGGGAGAATACAACACTACCACTATCATGAACACGCATGACATGAACAGTGTGATGGAAATTGGTGACCATATTGTGTATATGCACCAGGGTGCCAAGGAATGGGAAGGAACGAATAAAGAAATTATATACAGCGATAACCAGAAGCTTAACGATTTCATTTTTGCCTCGGAGTTTTTGCAGGATGCCAAACACATGCGCATGATACAGGAAACAGGCGAAATTCCGGATGATGTGCATGATGATGTGCGCGATGCGCTGGAAGAAAAATTCAACACCGACATGGATGGCGACGGCATTATCGGCTCTCCCGGAGATGGGAGTTGATCAAGAACGTATTGACGGCTGACCGTATAAGCAGTAATTGAATACAATTGACGATGGTGGTTCAAGCCGGAAGTTTGGCTCCGGCTTCCTGTTCCGGACAAGCCGGGACTCGTATTCACGAACCGTAAAAATGCCCCTCAACAAGCTATCAACTATCGACTATGAGCAGCTTTCCTTACATTTGCAACCAACCCCAAAATCTATATTAAATGGCAGTATTAGTAAATAAAGATTCTAAAGTTTTAGTACAGGGCTTTACCGGTACGGAAGGCACGTTCCATGCAACCCAGATGATCGAATACGGCACTAACGTTGTTGGCGGTGTAACACCCAATAAGGGCGGCACTACCCACCTCGACAGGCCGGTTTTTAATACCGTAGCGGATTGTGTAAAAGCTACCGGTGCCAATGTAAGCATCATCTTCGTTCCACCGGCATTTGCTGCGGATGCCATCATGGAAGCAGCCGAGGCTGGTATCGCATTAGTGGTTTGTATTACGGAAGGCATTCCTGTGCAGGATATGGTAAAAGTGAAACATTATTTGCAAGGCACCGGCACCAGGCTGATCGGCCCTAATTGCCCCGGCGTTATCACAGCTGGTGAATGCAAGGTGGGTATTATGCCCGGCTTTGTATTTAAACAGGGCCGGATTGGTATTGTAAGTAAATCGGGCACACTTACCTACGAAGCAGCCGACCAGGTAGCAAAAGCCGGATTAGGCATCAGCACGGCGATCGGTATTGGCGGAGATCCTATTATCGGCACGCCTACCAAAGAAGCAGTAGAGCTGTTAATGAACGATCCTGAAACGGATGCTATTGTAATGATAGGTGAAATTGGCGGTAGCATGGAAGCTGAAGCAGCCAACTGGATCAAAGAGACGGGGAATAAAAAACCGGTGGTAGGTTTTATTGCAGGACAAACAGCCCCTCCCGGGCGCCGTATGGGCCATGCCGGCGCTATCGTAGGCGGCGCCGATGACACTGCGGCCGCTAAAATGAAGATCATGAGCGAGTGCGGTATTCATGTGGTAAGCAGCCCCGCAGATATTGGCAAAACCATGGCAGAAGTAATAGCGCGCCGGTAAGCGTGAACAACACTTAGAAAGCAGGAAATAAAAGATTAAGAATCCTTCGATCATACCGGAGGATTTTTTTGTTACCGTAGCTGCCCGATCAATGTACATTTATTTAATAGCAATTAGATTAAAAAGATGTTGCCGCCGTGAGCCATCCGAAGCATTTTTTCAAATGAATCGCGGTTCGGCCAGCTCACTACCCATTGGTTATTGAACAGGTTTTAATGTATAAATGATATAAAAAAAGGAAGATGGAACGAGAAGAAAAGGTATAAAACTGCAATAAAAAACGAAACACTAAGTTTGTAGAATGAACATCCTGTTAATAGAAGACGACCAGATCCTTAATCATAATATTCATGAAGCACTAAAAGCCGAAGGGATGCAGGCAAGATCGTTATACGATGGCTTGCTGGCTGAACGGGTTTTAAAGAGAGAAACTTTTGATTGCGTGATCATGGACATCAACCTGCCGGGCAAAAATGGCTTTGAACTGTGCAAATCATTTCGTGAATACAACACTCATACACCGGTGCTGATGCTCACTGCATTTGGCGAGCTGGATGATAAAGTGCAGGGGTTTAACAGTGGGGCCGATGATTATCTTACCAAGCCATTTTATATGCGGGAGCTTACTTTACGCATTCAGGCCCTTATCAAAAGAAAAAACACCCTAAGAAATACAACTGCCATCATCAATGCAGGCGATATAACCATCCATCTGAATACGAAAAAAGTAACACGCGGAGACCAGGAAATTGTACTTACACCCCGTGAATACCAAATACTGGTCAGGCTTATTGAGCATAAAGGCGAAATAGTTTCCAAAGCCGATCTGATAAAAGAAATATGGGGGCGTGCTTTTGATGCCAATACGAACACCATTGAAGTATATATCAATTTCTTACGTAAAAAATTAGATAAACCTTTCAGCAAAAACAGTATTAAAACAAAAGTAGGTTTTGGTTATTATTTAGACTCCGAATAAAATAACCATAAAATTTCCGGGTAAATTTATACCCAAAGCGATGAAAATTGTTCCGAAAAAAAATCCATGCGGCGATAATTCATAAAAAATATACGCATGAAAATAAGAAATAAGATACTGCTTTATTTTTCCGCCACATCCATTATAATGGTAGGGTTATTTTTTTCGTTGGTATACTGGCTGTTTTCTGAATACCGGGAAGAAGAATTTCAACAAAGGCAAAAAGAGAAAATCCTGTCCACACTTCAATTCATAACGGAAGTTGAAAAAGATGAAAAAGAATTGACAGATGCCATCGACCGGCTGGCGATTAACTCAATGCTGAACGAAAAGATGCTCATTTTCGACAGCAGCAAAAACCTGGTTTATTCCAGCCTGGATGATGTATCTATCTCTTATTCAGGCAAGCTTCTTTCAGAGCTGAACGATCATAAAGACTGGATTGAACAAAAAGACGGGTTATATGACGTGATAGGTATTTATTTTACATCTAATAATAAAAGCTATTACGGTATCAGCAAAGCTTTTGACCAGTTCGGTTATAGCAAATTATCTTTTTTAAGAAACTTATTACTCCTTGTTTTTATTGTATTTTCTACACTGGTTATTGTGCTGTCTTTATATCTTTCCAGCAGGATTTCCAAACCCATTGCACAACTGGCAATGCTGCTGGCCAACTACAAAATCGGAGATAACCCTATCCATAGCAGCATTCGCACGAATACCTCTGAGATCAAATACCTGAACACAAAATTCAGTGAGCTTGTGAACAGGACCAATAACGCCTATACTTTTCAGAAAAATTCCATCCATCATATCTCTCATCAGCTTAAAACACCTATTGCAGTTCTTATATCAGAGCTGGAAAGGATCAGGGAGAAATCTGCAGACACGATCATTCAGCAGGAAATAGAAGAACAGATTGCTAAAACCAGGTCATTGGCAGATATTATTAATATATTGCTCGAAATATCCAAAATAGAAAGCGGGCAATCTGTAAATAAACAGCCTGTAAGGGTCGATGAGCTGATCTTTGACTGTATAAGCGAGCTTAATACCCTTTATCCTGCCTTTGCTTTTGAAGTGAACTACCTGCCCGATGAGCCTGATGCGGAAAAGCTGTCGGTGTATGCAGATGAAATGCTGATCCGCCAGGCCTTCCAAAACCTGCTGCATAACTGCGTTGCCTACAGCGAAGAAAACAGGAAAGCTGAAATTAAAATAGACAGTTCGCAGGCAGGCAGGCTTACCATACAGTTCATAAATACCGGGCGGGCTGTATCCCATAAAGAAAAGGCTTTTTTATTCAGTCACTTTTTCAGGGGTGAGAACAGCCGCAATAAAGCAGGGTTTGGGCTTGGGTTAACGCTGGCCAAGAACATCATAGCACTTCATAAAGGCAGCATTTCTTACACCAATCCATCAGAAAACACCAATATATTTGAAGTACAGCTGCCGCCGGGTTAAGCAGAATTTTATCTGGTTTAAGGCGTTTTTAAGTTTATTCAAAACACATTTGCTGCTTTAGTAATAAGCGCAAATGTATTTCAGAATCATAAAATTTTTACTTCCCCTGCTTTTATCGGCTGCAGTACAAAAGCTGGATGCGCAGGACACGCTCAGGCTAGGCCTGGAAGAGGCAGATCGTATTTTTTTAGGCAAAAACTTTCAGCTGCTGGCGTCTTCCATGAACATTGAAGCGCAAAAAGCGCAGATGATACAGGCAAAGCTGTATCCCAACCCCGTTCTTACCACATCTTTCAACGCTTATGATCCGGAAAACAAAAAAACACTTCATGTCGGCCAAAACGGCCAGGCAATGGTTCAGCTGGAGCAACTGATACTTTTAGGAGGCAAAAGAAAATCAGAAATTGAAATAGCCCAAACCAATACCACTTTGGCAGAGCTGGAATTTCAGCAACTACTGCAACAGCTAAAGTTCAAACTGCATACGGATCTGTTTATTGTGGGGCAACAAGATCTGCTACTGCAGCAATATAATAAGCAACTGGAACTGCTGCATACTTTATTAGCGGCTTACGAAGCGCAGGCCGCCAAAGGCAATATCCCGCTGAAGGATGTGGTTCGCTTAAAAGGCGCTTATTTAAACCTGAACAACGACCGTTCGGAGATCATTAAAAATTTTCATGAAGCGCAAAGCAGCCTGCAAACCTTATTGCAAACATCTTCCGTTATACAGTTCCGGGTCTCGGAGAAAGAAGTGGAAAAATATATTCAGCAAAAACCGTTAAGCGAACTCTATTCAGCAGCTTTACAAAACAGTCCAGATTTGCAGATCGGCAGACAGCATAAGCTGCTTGCAGCACAACACCTGCAATATCAAAAACGTTTGGCAGTACCCGACATTACGGTAGCACTATCGTACGATAGAAATAGCGGTGCTTTTAAAAACGAAACCAATGCAGGTATATCTATTCCCTTACCCCTGAACAACCGCAACCAGGGAAACATCAGGACGGCACAAATCAAAATAAAAGAAGCCGGGTATAACGAAGAAGCCATTCAAACGCGGGTATTCAGCGAATTGCAGAATGCCTATATTTTTTATACGCAAACTGTTTCAGAATATCAAAAAGCAAAATCGCTTTATAACGAGGATTTTGAAGTAACAGTGAAGGGTATGACAGAGAATTTTCAGAAACGCAACGTTTCCATTATTGAGTTTATCGATTTTTTCGAAACCTATAATGAGGTGATTACAGAACTCTCAAGAATCAAGATACAACTCATCACTTCAGGCGAGCAATTAAATCTTTTAACCGGCCAAGATATATATTAAAATGCGTCATTTCATACGAAACCTGTTTGTATTACTTTTAGTACTTACAGCTGCTTTATACAGCTGTAAAAGCAAACCCTTTGAAGAAAATGCCATTGCCTTTTCATTAAGCGATACCATGATGGCTAAATGCGAGTTTGTGAAGGCAACTGTAGAAGAGGTAAAAAATGAAATCCGTTTTTTTGGAAAGATAGAAGCCAATAACAATAAAACTGCCCAGGTTTTTTCCGCAGTAGGTGGCCTGGTAAAGTCTATCAATTCCGGTCTTGGTGATTATGTGAAGCAAGGCGAAGTGTTGGCTACCATTCAAAGCAGTGAAGTAGCCGGCTATGAGCAGCAGCGTCTGGATGCTATTAATGAAGTAGCTATTGCAGAAAAGAATTTACAGGTAGCAGAAGATCTATTTGGAGGAAAACTAAATTCTGAAAAAGATGTAAAGCTGGCAGAAGCGGAGTTAGAAAAAGCAAGAGCCAATCTGCTAAAGATAAAGGAAATATATAGCATTTACAAATTCAAAAAGGGTTCTATTTTCCCTGTTGCCGCACCTATCAGCGGGTTTGTGATTACCAAAAAAATCAATATCAACGAGCTCATTCGTTCGGATGAAACTGAGCCGCTATTTTCGATTGCCAACACTAATGAGATATGGGCCGTAGCCTATGTGAATGAGAGCAATATTGCCCATATTAAAGAAAATTATGAAGCAGTTGTAAACACACTTGCATTCCCGGATATTAATTACCGGGGTAAAATAGATAAAATATACAATGTAATCGATGCTGATACAAAGTCTATGAAATTCCGTGTAAGCCTGCCCAATGCAGATTTTAAATTAAAACCCGATATGAACTGTACTGTAAACGTAAGCTATAATGAAAACCAGCGAATGATCACCGTGCCTTCATCTGCTATTATTTTCGACAAAAGCAAATACTGGGTCATGGTTTTTAAAGACAAGCGCAACATTGAGACGAGACCGGTGGAAGTGTACCGGCAACTCAACGGCACTACGTATATACGATCCGGACTAAGTGAAGGAGATACCGTTATTTCCAAAAACGGACTTTTGATTTATGATGCGCTGAATGACTAATAATTAGTAATTAATGATCCATTATTAATAATTGCAGATTGAACAGGTTTATAAAAAATATCGTAGCGTTTTCTTTAAAGAATAAATTCTTTACTTTCTTTTGGGTAGGCATTATTGCCATTGCAGGAATTTTCAGCTTTATAAAAATTCCTATAGAAGCTTTCCCTGACGTTACCAACACGCAGATCATTATTGTTACCCAATGGAACGGAAGAAGTGCCGAAGAGGTAGAACGTTTTGTAACTACACCTGTTGAAATAGCCATGAACAGCGTGCAGCGTAAAACCAATGTACGCAGCATTACCATGTTTGGCCTCTCGGTGATTAAAATAATTTTTGAGGATGATGTGGAAGATTTTTTCGCACGCCAGCAGGTTAATAACCAGTTAAGGAACGTATCACTTCCTGAAGAAGTAGAACCTGAAGTGCAACCGCCTTATGGCCCTACAGGAGAAATTTTTCGTTATGTGCTGAAAAGCCTGCCCACCGGACAGTCGGGTGAGAGCAGGGATACGCGCGACCTGCTGACCATCCAGAACTGGACAATTGACCGGGAGCTGAGAAGTGTAGCCGGCGTTGCTGATGTAGTGGCTTTTGGCGGGCAGGAAAAGGTTTATGAAATATCGGCCAATCCTGCCAAACTTCAGGAATTTGATATAACACCCCTGGAACTGTATGAAGCCATCAGCAAATCTAACCTGAATGTGGGTGGTGATGTGATTGAAAAAAACGGGCAGGCCTATGTAGTAAGAGGCATAGGATTACTGGACAGCCAGAAAGATATTGAGCACACTATTGTAGATATTTTTAATGGCCACCCGTTATTGGTAAAAGACGTGGCCAACGTAATTGAAACGAGCAAGCCGCGTGTGGGACAGGTAGGCCTGAATGATAACGATGATGTAGTGGAAGGGATTGTAGTGATGCGCAAAGGTGAAAACCCAAGCGAGGTACTGGCAAGTGTAAAGGAAAAGATCCATGAGCTGAATACCTCCGTTTTACCATCTGATGTAAAAATGGAAACTTTTTATGACAGAGATAACCTGATGGCCTATTGTACCAAAACGGTAATGCATAACCTGGTTGAAGGGATTATACTGGTTACAGTTATTGTATTTTTATTTATGGCAGACTGGCGGACTACTGTTGTGGTAGCGGTTGTCATTCCGCTATCTCTATTGTTTGCATTTTTAATGCTGAAATTAAAGGGCATGAGCGCTAACCTGATTTCCCTGGGAGCTATAGATTTCGGGATTATTATAGATGGCGCTGTTGTTATGGTGGAAGGAATTTTCGTTGCGCTCGACCATCGCGCCCATAAAACGGGCATGCAAAAATTTAACCGCCTGGCAAAAATGGGATTAATAAAGAATACCGGTTCTCAAATGGGAAAAGCTATTTTCTTTTCCAAGCTCATTATTATCTCTGCATTGCTTCCGATTTTTTCTTTTGAGAAGGTAGAAGGTAAAATGTTTTCGCCTTTAGCATGGACCTTAGGCTTCGCCTTACTGGGAGCTTTAATATTTACGCTTACCCTGGTTCCGGTATTATGCGCTATCCTGCTTAATAAAAATGTAAAAGAAAAAGACAACTTCTTTACCCGTTTTGTAAATCAGGTTGTAGGTAAAGGATTTAACTGGACTTTCAAACATAAAAAAGTAACATTGCTGACTGCTGTCTTATTCTTTGCCGTTACCATATTTTCTACGCGATGGTTAGGATCAGAATTCTTACCGCCGCTAAACGAAGGCTCGTTGTGGGTAACAGCAGAATTACCTATGAGTATATCTTTACCGGAAAGCGTTAAGCTAACTAATGAATTAAGAACCAAACTAAGAAAATTTCCTGAAGTAAAAGATGTCCTGTCTCAAACCGGCCGGAGTAATGACGGCACCGATCCCAACGGCTTTTACTTTGTGCAGTTCCAGGTAGATTTAGTGGATAAAAATAAATGGAGAAAGGGTATTGCAATGGATGACATTATAGATGAAATGGACAAAGATCTCTCCAAGTACCAGGGTATTGTTTATAATTATTCTCAACCCATAATTGACAATGTTGCTGAGGCTGCCGCAGGTATCAAAGCTTCCAATGCCGTAAAAATCTATGGAGACAAGCTGGATAAATTAGATGAATATGCCAACCAGGTAATAGCACAGATACAAAATGTGCCCGGCATAAAAGACGTGGGCATACTGCGCAATGTAGGACAACCCGAAATCAGTATATTATTTGATGAAGAAAAAATGGCTATATATGGTATTACCAAAGCCGAAGCCCAGGCTGTAATAGAAATGGCCATCGGAGGGAAAACCGCTACACAAAAGTACGAAGGCGAAAAAAAGTTCGATATCCGTATCCGTTATGATAAAGACTATCGCAAAAACGAGGATGATATCCTGATGCTGATGATTCCCTCTATTTCGGGAAATAAAGTACCCCTTAAAGAAATAGCGGCTATTAAACAATTAACAGGCCCGGCATTTATTTACCGTGATAATACCAAACGCTTTATTGGTGTAAAGTTCTCTGTTCGCGAGCGCGACCTGGGCAGCACCATTGCGGAAGCACAGAAAAATGTAAATGCCAATGTCCATCTCCCCGAAGGATATAAGATAGGATGGACCGGTGAGTTTGAGAACCAGGTAAGGGCCAGCAACCGGCTCACACAGGTAGTGCCTATCAGCCTGATACTGATCTTCATTTTGTTGTTTATTATGTTTGGTAATGCCAGGGATGCCGGTTATGTTTTAATTAATGTTCCTTTTGCTTTAATTGGAGGCATACTGGCATTGCATCTTACAGGAATGAACTTTGGTATTTCGGCAGGTGTAGGATTTATTGCGCTGTTTGGCATTTGTGTTCAAAATGGCGTAATTCTTATCTCCGAATTTCATAAACAGGCAAAAACCCACAGCGACTTAAGCCAGGCCATCATCAATGCTGTAAGAGTAAGAACCCGGCCGGTAGTTATGACGGCATTAATGGCAGCTATTGGCTTACTACCCGCAGCCATCAGTACAGGCATCGGCTCCGAAAGCCAGAAACCATTAGCCATTGTTATTATCGGAGGATTGGTAACAGCCACCATTTTCACCTTGCTTGTTTTCCCCATCATTTATCATAAGGCGCTTCATTTAAGGGATAAAAAGAAAATCAGTATGAGATAAAATAACGTCAAAATTGCGTAGAAGTTCATACAATAGTAAATCCTACTTAAAAAAAGGTTCGCATCAGCGTTCCTCTTACCCCTGTATTATTGATCAGGCGCAACCTGTGTTACTGCATTTGTTTGTACTTTTGACGGGCAAAGATTACAATTACCCATGAATGGATCAATACAAAGGAAATATGAGCACATTTAACCGGTTGGGAGTAATGCTGTTAGTAATAGGTTCTGTTTGGCTTACGTCGTGCACCAAGAGCAGTAACATTGAATTCATCGCCCCTTCTTATAAAACACTGGAAATCTTAAGCGGCGGCGAGCTTGAAGTTCCCGTTTTAACCAGTGGCTGGAGTATAGCATCAGTAAAGTATATGCCGTCCGGAGAAGCTGTATTGGATCATAACGGCAAGCCTTTAACGTTAAAAGGGAACGGGCATGTAGCCGCCTCATCGGGATGGCTGACACTGATACGCGAAGGAAATGATAAATTTACTATTCAACTAAAAGAAAATTTTGATGCATCATCCGAAAGAAAATTTGAGATAGTTGTAACTGATAAAACAGGCGGGGAGCACTATATCACCGTTATTCAAAAAAGAGGAAAAGGGTATAAATTAGTAAAATCGGAGTTTAAAGAATCAGAAGATCAACGTCGTGTTTATAAAAGCGGAGAAGGCTGTTCAACGTTAACTTTAAGCAACTCCACATCAGAAGCTATCTGGAAACCTTATGCAGCTATTTTCGAAAATGTAGTGCAGTCCTCTAATTTTGAAAGCAGCAACTATGGGGCATTTGGCTGGCTGCCGGAAGAAGGCGTCCATATCAGTGTTCCTGATTTAATTATAGAAAATAAAATGTATGCTACAGGCAGAACGATATATAAAGAAGGTATTACTACAACGCCATATATTAAAGACCGCTTTAATGATTATAAGATATTGGTGAAACCTTATTACACCGTATATTTAAAAGGTGAGATCACCTACTGTAAACGTGTTTTCAATTATACGCTGACTGTCCAGAATACAGACACAGGTGCTCAATTTAAAGTAAGCGGTATCTGGATACAGATTGTACCTATTGCAAATAATACTATTATCTCAGATAAATAGAGCGCGCCCCGCTGATGTTGCGTGATGGCTACGCAACAATGGAGGAACACCAGCAAGCAAGTTGCGCTGCTACAGTGTTAATGTTTTTAAGTATTAGCCCAGCTCAACACGCAGCAGCGGAGCATTTATAAGCGTTAAAATATCGCTGTTAAACTTGCGCGCCCTGTATGTATCGTTCTTGTATTGCCCGGCTTACGGCCATCGTACTGGAAATTCAGCTCGAGGTTATTGAGCAGGCGCTTGGTAAGCATAACGTTCCATAAAAAATTGCTGCCGGGTAGCAAGCCATCAAGCATGATATAACCGATAGTGGTTTGTGCAGCACCTGCGCCTGCACTATACTGCAACCCATTGTAGGTAACCCTGGCCGTTAAAGAAGCGCTTTGCAAAATATTGTACCGGGTTTCGGCCGTAAGCGCGTTAGACACAGACTTTTCTCCTCCATATAAGGGCGCATTACTTTTTACTTCGTACTTATACCCTGTAGTAAGCCTGAAAGCAGTACCGCGAATAAACGACAACGAGGTTTCCGCATTATTCCTGCTGATCTTATAATTACGATTATCAAACTGGGCATCATTAGTGGTTAAACTATTGGAGCCTGTAAGTGCATTCATGTTCAGGGTTAACGAAGGCGATAAAAAATGCCGGTACTTCAGCATCCACTCGCTGTTTTGCCGGGTTTCGTATCCATAGGTCAAAAAAGCTTTATTGTTGTTGTGCAGGTTGGTAATATCTACACCCCACCTGGTACTTTGGCGGTTAAAGGACAAAGTATTTACTAATATAGTACTTTGTGTTATGAGGTTAGTATCGCTTAATCCATAACCAAAAGGATTAAACTCGAACGAACCCGTTGCCTTCGATTTTTTTGCGATCTGCAGAGAACTGTTCCATATAAATCTGGATAAAAACCTCGGGAAACCCGCAACTTCTTTCTTCCCCCACAATTGTTTAGGAGTCATATTAAGGCTGTAATTAAATGTAGTGTAATTTGCTTTAATATATTCGTTGGTGGGCGTAAATATCCTTATAAATTTTGCCTGGTCAGTGAATATTGCCAGCTCAAATTCGTTTAGCTGTTGTATACCGTCTTCATTATAATCGATCCATGTATACTGGCCCGTTCCGGCAGGCACTTCGAGATAAGCGTATTCCCTTTTCTGCTCCTGGCCAGCACCTACTTCATATAGTATATTTCCGTTCAGGAAGCCGTTCCACTCGTTCATCTGGTATTCGGCACGCGCCAGTAATGTATGGTCTTCTGCCTGTGGGCTCACCTCATCGTTATATACTTTCAGCTTCCGGAAAGTTGTATTCAAATAGAATTGCCGGCTGGCGTTGGATAATAATTCTGCCTGCAGGTTAAGATTATAACTCCTGTCCCCGCGAACCAGGCTTTTTCCAACAGGATATTTATCACTCCGCGTATAAAAGCTGACACCATAACGGTTCCTGCTTTCCGGCCCTGACTTCAGATAGGCGGTATACGTGTCAAAAGAAAAAGAAACCGGCATTAATGTATCGCTGATTTTATCCCTGCTGCTGTTTTCTTCAAGCGTATATTTACCGCCGATCATCCAGTTTTTCATCCAGGGAAGTGTCTTGCTGATCTCTATAACAGGCCGCAGGAAATAGCCTTTGTAGTTCGCTGTGTTATAATTAGTCAAAACAAACTGGTTATTAAAAAACCAGGTCTTCACATTGGTAAACTGCGTCAGCGCGTTCTGAAAACCGTTATAATGGTCGCTCCGGTTATAATTAACGAAATGATATTGCAGGCTGTTGCCATTTTCGCCATGCAAACCTGCCGAAGCTTTGATTATATTTTCGGTAGCCCTTTGCATAGTCAGGGGCAGCCCCCAATCTCTTGTAAACTCTACTTCCCGCAGGCGCTCCAGCGGCTGGAACCGTTGTTGCACATATTCATAATCTACAGCAGTCACCAAACTCAGCTTGTTCTTTTCCTGCAGCATCCTGGTGTTACTTAAATGAACCTTTGCGGCATACCCTTTATCATCGCTGTCGTTTAAAGCAGACAGGGTGTTCACATCATAATTACTTGCTGCCACTTCTGTTTTAACAACAGTATTCGGCGTTATATTGTAATCAACTCCCAATGTCAGCAACTGTTGCTTCTTTGGCGCCACGAGCAGGACAACCGGTTCAAAATTACCCTGCAACACCCCATTAACCGGCGGCATATATACAAATACTTTTCCATTGGCATTACTGTTGTCAGGTATATAATTTCCCCGGCCATAGCCCACTTCTGTAAAAGCCAGGTTATATTTTGCCCTTTCGGGATCAATGGAATAACGATAAAAGGAGTCTACCACGTTATCCACTGTATCATACACCCGCTCATACAACACCTTGCCAGCCGTTAATGTGTCCTGTACGGCGGATGGATAATAAGCCTTCTGTACACTATCCCCTATATCAAATAAAAATTGTTTTTGACGTGCATCCAGCACCTGGTTCACAGAAGAATTTTTAGCATCGCTGTTACTGAAATAACCCACGCGCAGCTTTACTTTTTTACTAAAGTCCATCTCCTGCATAGCAAAAATGTTCATGTTCAAAAAGTTCCGGTCGGCATACTCAAACTCCACCTGTATGCGGCTGTCCTTGGTGATCATTTTCCTGGGAGTAAACGTAATTTCTGCGGTATTGTAATTGATCACATAGTCCTGGTCTTCGCCACGCTGTAATAATACCCCATCAATAAATACGCGCTCGGTATTGGCCAGCACAATAAAAAAAGTTTCATTATTAGCGCCGGAAAGCCTGTATGGTCCCTGGTTGCCTTCCAATCCCTGAAATACATTGCGGGTAAACTTTCCCTTTGCAATAGAACCGCTCACCAACGTATTGGACTGTGTATTTTTTGAAATATCATTGATGGTTTGAAAAGATATACCCTGCAGGCGCTTGTAAAACTTTAGAAAATAGCTCCTGCTTTCTTTCATATCCATATCACCAATATTCAGCTGCCAGTTTTTCTTTTTAAAGCGGATATATACTTCATCAAACTCATTCAGTTGCTGGGTATTGCCATCAGGCTGTATCGGTATATTATTATCCGTAATAGCAGCCTGCAGCTCTATACTATCTGCCAGCATCCCGCTCAGCTGTATGTTCAGGTTTGAATTCAGCACCACATCCTGGTTATTACCAAATCCCACCTGGCGGCCAAAACTGCCCTGCGCATGTATATTGCCAAAATTGAACAAGCTTGCCCTTTCTGCACTTTCATTCGTGCGCGCTCTTATAGGGGCTGTGGAATAAAGCACCAGGCTGTCATACCTCATTCTCTGGATAGCTGTATTCAACCTGAATGGGAAAACCCTGTAACGTACCTTTACCGCTGAATCAGCAGGAGGTAACTTCCAATATAGTACCGCATTGGTATAGTCTAAAATATATTGAAGGCTGTCAACTCCGTTTATTTGAAATGTGGAAGGAATAATACTTAGCGAGTCCAGCTTATACCCCGCGCCGGCCTTTACAGGTATGTACGCCTCCCTGTAATTGCTTTTCGGAAGGACAGGCGATTGCCCGTAGGTTATCAAAAAAGATGATAAACTGATCAGCAATACAGGTATGATACAGATAAAGCGCAAACCCAACCAATTTGAAAAAAACAAAAATCGGGTATTCAGGGGAGAATAATGTAAAATGTACGATGTTAGGTGTTCGATAATGAAAGCGGACAGAGGACGGATGACAGTTGACAGGAGGAAGGTTGAAAAGTTTAAAGCCCGCCTGACCGGCAGGGCAGGGTTGAAAAGTTGATAGGTTTGGCAATGAACCATGAGCCATGAACTATGAACGACTTATCCAGCATCAAGTAACCAGAAACCCCCATCCAGCATAATGTAAAAGGCACGATATAAGATGTACGATGTAAGGCATGAAAGCGAATAGCGAAAGGCTGAAGCCGGAAGCGAAAGGCCGAAGGCTAAAAGCAGAGCACTCTTTACTACAATTGAGTATTGATGTATTGAAAATTTATTATTGAATATTTTACGCCTGTGTATAGAATATCCGAACAATCAATATTCAATGCCCAATGAAAGCCCTGAAAGCCAAAGGCTGAAAGTTCACAACCAACATAATGTAAAATGTACGATGCTAGGTGTACGATGTACGAAATTCGACAAGTTACCAGTAACTAGAAACCAGTAACCTGTAACTTTACTTGAACCATAAACCTCGCCTCGCAGCCTCATCAATCCTTCACCATCAAATCCACAAACTCATTTACATTCATATTTGTAAGGATGTCATAATCCAACCCTGCCTTTAGGATCTGTTGCTGCTGCTGCTCATCAAAAATGCGCGCAAGGTTTATTTTGAATTTTTCTATCAGCAGGGGAATACCTTCATCACGCCGGCGCTTATGACCGACCGGATACTCTACCACTACTTCATCCAGAATAGTTCCATCATTCAGCTCAATAGTTAATGCATTAGCGATAGAACGTTTTTCGGGATCATGATAATCTCTGGTGAACTGCGTATCCTCCACGCAATAAATCTTGTCGCGCAGCGCATCAATCCTTGCGTCGGCAGCAACGACATCTTCATAATCCGCCGCGGTCAGCCTGCCAAATATCAAAGGAACCGCAACCATGTACTGGATGCAATGATCCCTGTCGGCAGGATTATTCAGCGGGCCTTTTTTATCAATAATGCGGATAGCCGCTTCATGCGTACGGATAATTATGCGCTTTATATCATCGCTGGTGTTGCCGCTTGCTTTTAATACTTCATGCAGGCTCATGGCAGCTTCCACAGCTGTTTGCGAATGAAACTCAGCAGGGAAAGAAATTTTAAACAGGATATGCTCCATTACATAAGTACCATACCCGCGCTGAAAACTAAAGGAATTGCCTCTGAAAGACACATCGTAGAAGCCCCATGTTTTTGCGGTAAGCACTGATGGGTAACCCATCTCCCCGGTCTTAGCAATCAATGCCAGGCGAACCGCCCTTGAGGTAGCATCACCTGCCGCCCAGGATTTACGGCTACCGGTATTGGGTGTATGGCGGTAAGTTCTTAACGACTGGCCGTCTACAAAAGCCAAAGAAAGCGCATTGATCAGCTCATCCCGGTTTAAACCTATCAATTTTCCTACCACTGCTGTAGAAGCTACTTTGACCAGGATCACATGATCCAGCCCTACACGGTTGAACGAATTTTCCAAAGCTAAAACACCCTGAATCTCATGCGCCAGTATCATGGCATGTAATACCTGCAGCATGGTTAAAGGCGGTTTTCCTTCGGCAATGTTGGTACGGCTTAACCAGTCGGCAGTAGCTAAAATACCTCCTAAATTATCCGATGGATGGCCCCATTCTGCGGCCAGCCAGGTATCGTTAAAATCAAGCCAGCGGACGATAGCACCGATATTAAAGGCCGCCTGTACAGGATCTAACGTATAACCGGTACCGGGCACTTTAGCGCCATTGGGTACAATCGTTCCGGGAACTATCGGGCCTAACAGCTTCGTACAGGCAGGATAAGTAAGCGCTTCAAATCCGCAGCCCAATGTATCGAGCAAACAATACCGGGCAGTTTGTAAAGCCAGCCCGCTTTTTATTTCATAGTTTAATACATAATCGGCTATATCTGCCAGTACCTTATCGGGTTGTGGTCTTTCGTTGGAAATGTGGGACATTTTTTAAGTTTATGAGTTGATAGGTAGTTTAATAATAGTTTATTATTGTTCAGTTGAATATTGCTGTTGAATAGATGATGAACCATAAGCCATGAGCTATGCAGGATAACTATTCATTAATTCATAGTTAGCTCAAAACTAACCTTCCAGCTAATCCCAAACTGATCTGTAACAATGCCATAGTACGAACCCCAGAAAGTTTCATTTATGGGCAGCTTTACTTCTCCATGAATGGAAAGCGCCTGAAATAACCTATCGGCTTCTTCTTTTTTATCTGTACTAATTGCTAAAGAAAAGTTGTTTATTGAACCTCCCTGCCTGAAAAGTGCTGCATTGTCCGATCCCATCAAAGTGGTTTCGCTACTAATAGGTAGCGAAACATGCATGATCTTGTTATCCTGATCTGAAAAAACGCTGCGATCTGTTTGAGGCACATCTTTATAACGTCCGATATATTTAAACTCAGCTCTAAAAACTGATTTGTAGAAATTAAAAGCCTCTTCACAATTACCATTAAAATATAAATATGGATTTACTATGGTCATAAATAATTGTAGTTTATTTTTAGTTAGTCACTTTATTAAATATCCCTTGAGCAAAATCTATGAACTATTTTCTCTTACTGATCGGTACAAATTTCAGATTTTCGGGGCCTGTATAATTGGCGCCGGGCCTGATGATCTTGCCATCCAGCCTTTGTTCTATAATATGCGCGCTCCAGCCCGTAACCCTTGACACTACAAACAGTGGTGTAAACATGGCTGTTGGCACACCCATGATATGATAGGCTACCGCAGAAAACCAGTCCAGGTTGGGGAACATTTTCTTCTCGTTCCACATGACCTGTTCCAGGCGTTCGGCAATATCATACAGCTGTATATCATCGGCCTCTTTGGATAAGGCATAAGCTACATTTTTAATAATAACACTCCTGGGATCTGAAATAGTATAAACCGGATGGCCAAAGCCAATGATCACTTCTTTCTTTTCCAATCGGGATTTTATATCTCTTTCAGCTACATCCGCATTTATATAACGGCTTTGTATATCGAACGCCACTTCGTTCGCGCCCCCATGCTTAGGTCCACGCAATGCTCCGATAGCCCCGGCTATTGCAGAATACATATCGGAACCTGTACCAGCAATTACCCTGCTGGTAAAAGCAGATGCATTGAACTCATGCTCTGCATAAAGATTTAAAGAGACCTGCATGGCTTTTACCCAACTGTCAGGCGGCTTGGTACCGTGCAGCAAGTGCAGAAAATGCCCGCCTACTGTATCATCATCCGTTTCCACATCCACCTGTCTTCCATTATGCGAATAGTGATACCAATATAATAATGCAGAAGAAAACGAGGCCAATAACTTATCTGCAATATCCCTGGCACCGGCAATGTTATGATCTTCTCTTTCAGGAAGCACCGTTCCTAGCACGGATACATAGGTTCTCAAAACATCCATAGGATGTGCCGCTGCGGGAATCTGCATCAACACCTTCTTAATTACATCAGGTAGCCCTCTCAAAGACCTGAGCTTAGCCTGATATGCTTTTAGCTGAGGCAGGGTAGGCAACTTTTCATGAATCAGCAAATAGGCCACCTCTTCAAAAGAAGCCTTTTCTGCAAGGTCATTAATATCATAACCGCGGTAATGCAGATCGTTGCCGCTTTTACCAACTGTACATAATGCCGTATTGCCTGCTGCCACACCCGAAAGCGCAACATTTTTTTTAGGCTTAAATGTATTAGGTTCGTTAGTAGCTGACATTATTATTGTTTTAAATTGACTATATTATTAACTTATGTGCCAGTAGATGATGTTATACCCTACAGGGAATAAACCGGATAGAAGCCCTTTGCCAGGACTTGCTTCCAACCCGCCTCATGAAGAGAGAAACTATTCCCTCCTGATCTCAGGATTTCGGATTTCAAATTTCGATATTTAATATTATTTTATTTTAAACAGGTCGTCTATTTTCTTTTCGTATTCATAATAATTAATGCTTTCGTACAATTCCTGGCGGGTTTGCATAGTATGTAAAACGTTTTGCTGGGTACCCTCTTTCCTTATATGTTCATACACATTTTGAGCCGCTTTATTCGCTGCCCTGAAAGCCGACAAAGGATATAATACCAGTCCCACACCGGCTTCACGCAATTCCTCTAACGTATACATGGGTATCATACCAAACTCGGTAATATTAGCCAGGACAGGGATACCGGTAGCATCAACAAATTTCTGATAGCTGGCAAGATCGGGCACCGCTTCGGCAAAAATAAAATCGGCCCCTGCTTCTTTATAGGTAACCGCACGTTCTACAGTTTTTTCCAGACCCTCACCGGCATATGCATCGGTACGGGCGCCAATTACAAAATGTTCATCAGAACGCGCATCAACGGCGGCTTTCAGCCTGTCTGCCATTTCTTCTTTGCTCACTACTTCTTTTCCGGGGCGATGGCCACAGCGCTTGGCGCCTACCTGGTCTTCTATATGCAGCGCAGCGGCACCTGCTTTTATTAAGGATCTTACGGTACGTGCTATATTAAACGCCGATGCACCAAAGCCGGTATCCACATCTACCAGCAAAGGCGTATCTGTTACATTGGTAATACGGTTGATATCCACCAGCACATCATCCAGGTTGGTAATACCCAGATCAGGAACTCCCAAAGAACCAGCAGCAACGCCGCCGCCTGACAGGTAGATCGCTTTAAAACCCGCCCGAACGGCCAATAAGGCATGATTGGCATTAATAGTTCCTACAATCTGCAAAGGGCTTTCGTTTTTCATCGCTTCACGAAAGCGATAACCGGGAGAACATGAATGATTGGGGGTCATACGTATTAAATGTGATGTATTATATTTGAATTGAGAAGTGTAATATAAGAAAACCTTAAACAACTCTTATAAAATTTTGCGCGGAATGCAGAAAGCAGGGAATGCCAGCAATAGCTTTGAGGGCTGCCAGAAGAAAGGAGCAACACAGTTCAATAAGGGAGGTTACTGTTGTGTAAATTTTTATAAATCAAGCATCCTTTAGAACCAAACTATTCTATAAAAAGGCAAAGCCATTGCTGCCTCATTTTTCTTCAAAGCCTGCTATCTATTTCTACAAACAAAAGTATCCTTTACCTTTCACCGCATAAATATACCCTTCGTTTTTGAGTATCTTATATGCTTTTCCACGGTATCTCTCACCACTCCATACTGCCGGCTAAGATGGTTAATGGATGAAAACTGCGCATTTTTCAATATGCAGATACTGTCTTCGCTTGTCTTGTCCTACTGGGATGAAATACCAGTACAGCAAAGCCTTTCTTTATAAGATTGAGTATAACACGCTGAAGAAAATACCCGGGTAAAGACTCAAAATACAGTTTTTCTACTTTACGCCACCGTCACTACCGCATTTAAAGGCGTTTTTTTCGGGAAGGGGCCCAGTATTTTATTGAACGCTGTTTTTGCATAGCGCTGCCTTTGTGGCTATTTGTGCTTCGTATGCAAATGCCGATTTACCCTCATTAAGATTCGCCCATTTAGGCAAAATATCTTCTGGCTCCCGGGCCAGGCATAAAATGCAGATAAAAAAACTATGATAAAAACAAATGATCTGCCTGTTTGCCAGTTCCGGTATCTGCTGCTATTTTATATCATTGAGGTAATTTTTAATAAACCTGTTATCATTTGTATCGCTGTCTTTATACTTTTTCCGCAGCTCCGCCAGCTTCTTACGCATCTGCTCTTTTACTTTTTTATACGCCGGCTCATTATAAACATTATGCATCTCCTGCGGGTCTTCCTTCAGATCATACAATTCCCATTCATCTATATCATAATAAAAATGCATGAGTTTATAACGATCTGTGCGAACACCATAATGACGCTTTACCATATGTATGGAAGGATATTCATAATATGTATAATAAACAGCATCGCGCCATTTAGAAGTTTTACCAGCTACCAGGTTCCTGAATGATTCGCCCTGCATATCTGCCGGTACTTTCACCCCTGCATAATCCAGGAAAGTGGGCGCAAAATCGAGGTTCTGTACTAATGAGCTCACTTTAATCCCCGGCTTTATTTCTTTTGGATAACGGATCAGCAATGGTGTGCGTAAAGATTCTTCATACATAAACCTTTTATCAAACCAGCCATGTTCGCCCATGTAAAAACCCTGGTCGGAAGTATACACTACAATAGTATTTTCTGATAAACCGTTCTTTTCAAGATAGTCCAGCACCTGTCCTACCCCGTCATCAACTGCAGCAACGGTGCCCAGATAGTCCTGCATATAACGCTGGTAACGCCAGTGCATCAGGTCTTCCTGCGACATAGATTTATATCTCTTTTTAAAATCCTCGTTAATAGGATCATAAACTGCATCCCATGCTGCACGCTGTGCGGCATCCATGCGCCCCAAATTGCGCCTGTACGCATCTTTATCCCATTTCAATGTGGAAGGGATCCCTAATTCGTCCATCAGCTCAGGATGTATCTTGGAATCGCCGGCCCAGTTCATATCTTTAAGAATATTCATCTCGGCCGCTTTGGCCGCTGTTCCCCGCCCTTTATAATCGTCAAAAAGTGTTTCAGGCTCTTTAAAGGTCATCCTGGTATATTCCTTATAATGCCGTTCGGCAGCCAGCCACTCCCTGTGCGGCGCTTTCTGGTGATATAACAAACAGAAAGGCTTGTCTTTGTCCCGGTTGTCTAACCATTGCAACGCCAGGTCGGTTGTAATATCGGTCACATAGCCGTGGATTTGCTGTTTATGGCCATTCACTATAAAGTCAGGATTATAATAATCACCCTGATCAGGCAGTACCGCGGAGTAATCAAATCCCTGCGGTAACCCATCCATGTGGATCTTTCCTACCATTGCTGTTGTATAACCGGCACGCTGAAGCAGTTTGGGAAAATTCTCCTGCGACCAGTCAAATCGGGATACATTATCTACTTTACCATTGATATAGCTATGCTTGCCGGTAAGCATTACCGCCCTGCTTGGGGCGCATAATGAGTTGGTAACCGTAGCCCTTGTAAACAGCGCACCTTCTTTAGCCAAACGATCAATATTGGGTGTTTTATTCAAACCATGCCCATAAGCACTTACGGCCTTGTAGCTGTGGTCATCACTCATGATGTAGACTATGTTGGGCCTGGATTTTCCGTTTCCGGCAACGTTTTGCCCCGAGGCCGGCAATGCAGCAAAAACAAGTAGTGCTAAAGATATCCGCTTCATGTTATTCTTTTTTTTTAGTAGTAATTTTTTATGTCAGTGCAAACGCAATATAGCTATCTCCTTTTAGGTGTATAAAGCTTTGTACCGCCACAAGCAATAACAATATATTGTTTTCCGTGTTGCGAAACCGGCTGCCGGCAAAATATATTCCCACAACAATTTACCTGAGGACTGGCTAAAGCCCTGCTCTTACTATATTTTACAGCAGCAATGATAATCAATCCACCTGTTGTTACCAATGGCCCGCCATAATTTTCAGTGCCTGTATTTTTTACTCCTTTTGATTTTAATGCTTCTGCCTCACCCAGGGGTATCTGCCACTGGTACTCGCCGGTAATCAGATCAATAGCGGTAAGGGCTCCCCAGGGTGGGATATAGCCGGGTTGCCGTTTTCATCCAGGAATTTATTGTAATCATTAAACGCATAAGGCACATCGGCTCCCGCACCGGGATCATTGGCATCATCTACCGCATCTATCTTATCCTGCCCGAACAAATAATTTACGATCTGCTGTTTCTGCTTCCGGGGCTGCACGAAAGATCAGATTTATAGCAGGCGGCACAATAAGTACTATATCATGCACGCCCGCCTGAATACGGTTCGGAAGATCTTTCTTTTTTCCTGCTTACACTGAACACCATGCCATTTCGTTAGCATTGATATACATCATACCATCCGGCGTTACAGCCGCACCACCCCAATCGGCGCCCCGCATCTGCACCAGGCAGCAAAATTACTCCTTTAAATTCCCACGGGTGAAATACATTTAATGAGCCTTTGAATCAATATTATAAGAATGAAGTTTTTCCATTTGCAATCATATGTAAAGTCAGGCAGTTAATGGATCAGGTTACTACTAACCCTTTAGAACAGGAAAAGCGCATCATAAATGATGCGCTCCTGTGATTCCGCTGGGGCTCGAACCCAGGGCCCCAACATTAAAAGTGTTGTGCTCTACCAACTGAGCTACGAAATCAACCGTTTTCCCGTTTGGGAGTGCAAATATAGAGTTATCAGCTTATTACTCCAAACTTTTAGAAAAAAAAATTAGCTTTTTTATTTTGGCAACCGGTCAATGGCATATCCCGCTGTCTTTAACCATTTTATCAGCTCATCCAGTTTATCATACAACTTATCTTTACGCCTGGCGTCAGTACCTAAATGTATCAAGAGCATATAACCATTTAATCCGGATTGCTTCTCTGATACTACCAAACGCTTCAAAATTTCATCACCGGACCTGTAATTGGGCAGCTCAGGATAGGTATAATCTGCATTAGTAAAAGTTCCGGGTGTGTAGTTTATTACCGTTAACCCAAGTTCCCCGCTCCACTGTACAATTTTATTATTATACCACTCGTAAGGCGTTAAATAATATTTTCCGCTTTTAACACCCAATCGCTCCAACTCCTTAAGTGAGTTTTTTAAATCTGTACAAAAGGAATCCCTGGTTACAAGCAAAGAGTCTCTCCTGCTCCAATCTGCATATAACAAATGTTGATCTGAGTGAGACCCTATATAATGCCCACCGGTATTCACCTTTCTTACAAACTCATGAAAGTGTGGGTTCCTCAGAAAATCTCCTGTGAAAAAAAAGTTCCCTTTTACCTTGTTTTTATCGAGTGCATCTAAAATTATATTTCTTCCATCCCCAAATTCGTGTGCTGAAAACAACAGGTAAATATTTTTTTTATGAGGGTTGAATTGAATCACGGCATTTTCACTATCCAGTTCCTCCAGAACTTCTTTTTTATCATTTGCCAAAGAAGCGAAATAATAACTAAGGCTTGCTGTTCCATCCATCGTTGGCTCATTGGTGGAATAATCTCCGAAATCATCGTGATACACTACTTTATCTGACTGAAACGCTGCAAAGGCATCAGGAGCGTACAGCCTGATGCCGATAAGTTTGTTCCAGATGCTTCCATATACAGGGCCATCTACCAGCCCGCCGGAGATCTTATACTTATACAAATAGGTAAAAGCGGAATGGGGGTCTTTAGGTGTAACACCATTATACGGCAGATCGCATATCATACTGGTTCCCCAGGGATTGCAACCCAGCAGCCAATCACACATTGCAGCTTCTTCCACGTCGAAGCATGTATCGCCGGTAAGCATTTTATACAAACGCATCTGGGTTAAAATGCCAACCAGCAAATTATTGGAGCACCAAATAAACGGCACCCCGTTTAAGAATGGATTCGATTTTCCACGGTTAACTACCTTTTCAATACCCTTTCGCATAAAAGAAAGGTATTCCTGCCTGTGCTCTTTGTCCAGTGTTGCTCCGAGGTAATGTCCCAGGTTCACAAAGGGATACCATTGGTAATGATTCGCGCTATCGGCGCCCATCCACGGTGTTACTGGCTCCTGCCGGGCAAAGCGGATACCTTCTGTAAGATACTTTTTATCCTTTGATAAAAGATATAAAGAAAGAGCGGCCAGCTCCATATCATCTGCATCATTATCCTCCGCATATATATACGGAGCTTTTACTGATAGTGTTTGTGTATTGCCAGGATACTTCTTTCCAAAAGCATAAGCATCTGCTGCTTTTTGCTCAAGTTTTTTTGCAAAAGCAGGATCAAACTTTTTCATCACAACGGCTCCCAGCGCAAAAGCCGAAGCAAACTTTCCGGCAGAAGAGGCGACACCTGTTGTCTTGTTTTTATACTTCTCTCCCTGTGGCTGGCCGGTTATAAAATAAACAGGACGGGCCAGGCCCTTATCTGCACTATATTTCACACTATCCTTTGTTGGCAGCCTCAATCCTGTATGGTCCCTGTCATCGGCCAACTGGTTATAATATTCGCCTTTTGCCGGGTTCATTTTTACCAGCCAGTCCAGCCCCCATTTTGCTTCGTCTATTATATCCGGTATGCCGTTAGCACCCTCATTTCCGGCAGCATCATAAAAATCGGCAAAGCGACCGGGGTTTTGCATATAAGCAAACAACATCTGGTAAGTGGCATTGGCCGATGTGGGCAAATATTGCAGATAATCCGATGCATCGTGCCAGCCGCCAGCCACATCTATATAAGAAGAGTCCTTTTTTTTATCAGGATGGTATACGATAAATCCATCTTGCATATGACAACTATCCTTTAGAAAAGGATTATACTTGCTACGTTGCTGCCGCATATACCGTAATATAAAATCCGCAGCACCGTTATACACATTATCATCAATTCTGAATACAGGAGATTTTATATTTCCGGCCTTCAGATAATACAGACCGCTCACCCCAAAATTTGAAAAATCGAGCCGCCAGTTGTTTTTAAATGCACCCCATTCGCCGGAATATTTAACCCGGCTGCTTTTAAGCACTTCCTTACCGGTAATTGCATCCACCAAAATAAAACCATTACAGTCTATATCGGCTTTTGCCACAAGCACAGCCTGCTTTACTCCTTTAGAAATATAGCCTAACTGATTGATCCTGATCCAGGCCTGCTGTGCCATACCAACCGTATTAATAACAACGGCAATAACCAGCAAAAAAATATAACGCATATAAACAAAATAAAGAGTACGTCAAACAAATCCCTGTGAATTTACAAAAATGATGGCACCCCGTCATTATTGATTTTTGCTCTTTTATAAGTAGGTTTGCTAAAATCAACTGATCATCATTTAATGAATGTGCATTTTAAAGATAAAGTAGCTGTTGTTACCGGCGGCACAGACGGAATTGGGAAAGCCCTGGTAACGGCTTTACTTACTTACGGCGCTAAAGTGGCTACCTGCAGCCGCAGCCACGATAAACTGTATGAACTGCAGGCAACGCATCCTTCTCTTCCGCTGCATACACTGGTAGCTGATGTAAGTAAAGAGGCAGACTGTAAAAGGTTTATTGAATCCACTTTAAGCGCATACGGAAGAATCGACCTGCTTATTAATAACGCAGGCATCAGTATGCGCGGACTGTTCAAAGACCTGGAACTGGAGGTTATTAAAAAAGTAATGGACATTAATTTTTTCGGATCTGTTTATTGCACCCGGTTTGCGTTACCCGCGCTTATTGAAAGCAAGGGCACCATTGTAGGCATTTCATCTATTGCTGGCTACAGGGGTTTACCGGGGCGTACCGGTTATTCTGCCAGCAAGTTTGCCCTGCAGGGTTTTCTTGAATCATTAAAAACCGAATTAAAAGATGACGGAGTACATGTAATGTGGGTAAGTCCCGGTTTCACTGCATCCAAAATAAGAGATCATGCATTGAACGATAAAGGAGCGCAGCAAAAAGAAAATCCTATGGATGAAGGCAAAATGATGAGTGCAGAAGAATGCGCGCAGCATTTGCTCACCGCTATAGTAAAAAAGAAAAGGACCCTGGTACTTACTGTTACCGGCAAAGAAACTATTTTCCTGAATAAGTTTTTTCCGGGTCTTGCAGATAAACTGGTGCATAAATTCTATTTTAAGAATAAGCAACTGGTTAAATAACAGGTAATAACCAACTATACCGTTATTATCTTTCAACTATTGATCAAAAAAAGATAAATTGCGCAGCAAAACATTATACGCAGATCGGCACTAAATCATAATGAATTTTGTAACACTTACATCAGATATCGGGCATAACGACTACCTCATAGGGGCGATAAAAGCTCAACTGCTGCAAGCCGGTCCTGATCTGCAACTCATCGACATTTCACACAATATTGCGCCATTCAACTTTCCGCAGGCATCTTATGTTTGCCGAGGAGCATTTAAAAATTTTCCTGAATTCACCTATCATATCATCCTGGTAAACCTGTTCGATAAAAAACCTAAAAACCTTTTGCTGGCTTTTCATAAGAATCAATATATCTTTTGTGCAGACAATGGCCTGCTGAATATGATACTGGAAGAAAAACCAGATATGGTGATGGGCATTAAGCTGGAAAAAGGCGCTAATAAAAATACGCTTTACTGCACTAAGGTCATTGCAGAAACTATTACCCGGCTCTCTAATGGAGAACCGATTCAGAAAATAGGAATCCCTGATGTCAGCTTTATAGAAAAAAACCCTTTACTGCCTATAGAAAGCAATACGTTTATTGAAGGGCAGATCATCTTCATCGATAATTTTGAGAATGTAGTGGTAAATATTACCAAAAAGCAGTTTGAAGAACAACGGCAGGGACGCTCTTTCAAAATTGTTTTTTTGAGAGATGAGGTGATTAATAAAATCAGCGAGTCTTATGCCGATGTGCCGGAGGGAGAAAAGTTAGCCCTCTTTAACAGCGCCGATTATCTTGAGGTAGCGATCAATAAAGGCAATGCAGCCGGACTTTTCGGACTAAAAGGATACTCAGAAAAAGCCGGCCGTTCTTCAGCTATTATGCAAAACCAGCTGCTTTATCAAACCGTAAAGGTTTATTTTGAATAATATTCCGAATTCAGGGATTACCGGATATTTCCTATCAGGCCGTACATTGCTGTGATCCGGCGCAAATAGTTTATGGCATGCCGGGTCCTGCAGGCCGGCATAATAGCATGGATAGCAACCTGTATAAATTTAAAATGCGGAAGGTTTCAGCCTCAATCCCAGCGTTTCATCCAAACCAAACAGCAGGTTCATATTATGCACCGCCTGGCCGCTGGCCCCTTTTAACAGGTTATCCAAAGCAGAATGTACCACCAGCTTGTTACCGGCTTTTTCTAAATGAACAACAGCTTTATTCGTATTCACTACCTGTTTTAAGAATACAGGAGTTCGGCTCACCTGTGTAAACGGATGGTCTTTATAAAAGTCTTCAAACAGAGGGAACAGCTCTTCCAGGGAAAGATCTGTAGCAATAGTGGAGCTTACAAAAATGCCCCTCGTAAAATCACCCCTCCAGGGAACAAAGCTCAGATCTATATCAGTGCCTGGCTGTAACTGGTGCAGCGACTCTCCTATCTCTCCCAAATGCTGATGGGTTAAAGTTTTGTAAGCCTGGATATTACTGGCGCGCCAGCTGAAGTGAGCAGTTGCGCTTAGAGATTGCCCTGCTCCTGTACTGCCTGTGATACCGGTTGTATAAATATCCTTCAATAAACCCGCTTTGGCCAGGGGCAATAATCCTGACTGGATGGTAGTGGCAAAACAACCGGGATTAGCAATATTATGAGCTGCGGTGATGGCGCCCTTATTCAGCTCAGGCAAGCCATAAACAAAAGTGCGGCCAATTGCCTCCTGTACCCTGTCTTTCTGTAAACGGAAATCGTTAGCCAGGTCAATGATCTTAACAGCGTCAGCTATTTTATTCTCCTGTAAAAACCGGGTAGACTCACCATGCCCCAGGCAAAGAAATAAGCAGTCAATATCCTGGGAAAAAGCTTCGCTAAACTTCAGCTTCGTATCGCCAATCAGATCCTTATGCACTTCATACACATATTTACCGGCATTGCTGCGGCTGTGAATAAAGCTGATATGTACCTGTGGGTGATTGATAAGCAATCTTATCAGTTCTCCACCAGTATAGCCCGCCCCGCCTATAATTCCTACGTTTATCATGCTCCTTTTTTTAGATGACAGCCGAAAGAATGACTGTTGACAGTATTTTCGATACACAAAAGCCTCCTATCAACTGTTATCTGTGAACTAATCCATTAAAATTCGCTGGCGTTCTTCTGCTGTACCCCTTCTTTTACCCAATGGTAAATAGCTGTCTGGTTACCAAAAATACGGGTAAATCCTTTTACATCCTCGCCTGTAAAGCCTGCATTCATCTCCCCATAGCTTCCGAAAGCACTGCTCATTAAATCGTATTCGCTCTCTATACCTATTACCTGATAACGATAGGGATGGAGCTGAATAAATACTTTTCCTGTTACATTACGCTGGCTGCTTTCAAGGTAAGCTTCTATATCGCGCATCACAGGATCCAGCATCTGTCCCTCGTGCAGCCATGTTCCGTAGAACTGTGATATCTGGTCTTTCCATTGCAGTTGCCATTTGCTTAATACATGTTTTTCCAAAGCATGGTGGCCTTTTATAATAAGTATAGGAGCTGCAGCCTCAAAGCCTACGCGGCCCTTGATACCAATAATAGTATCGCCTACATGTATGTCGCGGCCAATACCATAAGGGCCCGCAATGGATTGTAAATATTGAATAGCCTCGGTTGGGTGATCAAAACGCTCATCATTTACTTTCACCAGCTCTCCCTTTTCAAACTCAAGCACTACTTCTTCGCTGCCTGTTTTAGTAACCTGTGTAGGCCATGCTTCTTCAGGAAGCATCCCTTTCGAATGCAACGTTTCCTTACCTCCTACACTGGTGCCCCAAAGCCCTTTGTTAATAGAATACACTGCTTTTTCAAAGTTCATTTCCACCCCTTTGCTTTTCAGGTACTCAATTTCCGATTCGCGGCTCAGCTTCATGTCCCGAATAGGGGTAATAATTTCAGTACCGGGAGCAATGATGTTCAGCACCATATCGAACCGAACCTGGTCATTGCCGGCACCGGTACTTCCATGCGCCACTGCATCTGCATGGATCTGCCTGGCATACTCGGCAATATGCAGGGCCTGACTTAATCTTTCGGCAGATACACTTAAAGGATAGGTATTGTTTTTAAGTACATTACCAAATACCAGGTATTTCACTATCGAATTGTAATAATTTTGAACCGCATTGACCGTTTTATGCGATTTTACACCCAGCTTTTTGGCGTGTGCCTCAATATCTTCCAGCTCTTCTTCGCTGAAACCGCCGGTGTTTACGATAATGCTGTACACTTCATAACCTTTTTCTTCGGTTAAGTACTTAACACAGAAAGTGGTGTCTAAACCGCCACTGAAACCCAGAACAACTTTTTTAGCCATCGAATAATATATTTTAGTGAAACAGTGAATGTAAAAATACTTTAATAGTAGAGCCCGAGCCTCCGTTCTTATCTTTCCTGCGAAAGTGCTTTAAAAACTTCCATTGTTTGAACCGGAGTAATCTTTCCAGGCCCGATCGGTTCTCTTCAAAAAAAGCCGTGGTTTCTTCGGGTTCATAATGATCCTTAGGGTCGTAAAGCATGGCGGTACACATGCAGTTCTTCCTTTGCTTACTCATCAGGATCTCGTAGTTCACGCAGCTTTTACATCCGGCCCAAAACTGTTCATCCTGTGTAAGTTCTGAATAAGTTACCGGTTCATATCCCAACTCGCTGTTAATTTTCATAACAGCCAGGCCGGTAGTAAGACCAAAAATTTTAGCCTCGGGGTATAATTTCCTGCTTAAATTGAAAATTGTTTGCTTGATCTTCTTGGCAACGCCGCTTTTCCGGAAGTTGGGCGAAACAATAAGACCAGAATTAGCCACATACTCGCCGTGGCTCCATGTTTCTATATAGCAAAAGCCTACCCACTCACCATCTTTGGTAACAGCTACCACGGCCTTACCTTCATCAATTTTCTTTTCGATATACTCCGGGCTGCGCCGGGCTATACCAGTACCGCGCGCTGCAGCAGAGGAGGCCATCTCATCGGTAATAACGATTGAAAATTTTTTATCCTCCGGTATTGCTACTCTAACAATGATTTCCTGATTGTCCACTATCGGTATTTGTAAAAATTTGTGGGATGCCTGCCCTAATGTTTTTATTTCGGAAGCGCTTCACTGACAGGTACCTGTGGCTTGAGGTTGGCCTGTCAGCCTATACGATACTGTGGACGTGGAGAGAAAATAAACACATCAAAACCTACCGCATACACCCCTGTTGTAACCAGTGGATGAAGCTCAAACTGCTTGGTATGGTTAAAAAGATTGTTCATTTAAAAACAAATAGTACTTTTAGAGCCGCAAATTTAGTGCAATAAATTAATATTATAGGATTAAATTTATTTAAGAAAAACATTTTTTATGCCTATTGAACCCGTTCCTACTCCCAATTTGCAGCCTAAAAAAAGAAGGGGCTGCGCCAAATATATATTATTGTTCTTCCTGGCTATTTTTATAGTGGCGGGGGGCTACATTTACTGGAAATTTTATTACCCCTATACTTCTGACGGTGTAAAGTCGGGTTACCTGAATTTTGCAGTGGAAAAAGGACAGGTCTTTAAAACCTATGAAGGAAAGCTGATACAGGAAGGCATCCGTGGTTCAGCTACAGGAGGCGTGCAATCCAACGAATTTGAATTTTCTATCAAAGACAAAAAAGTGTTTGATATTTTAAAAATGAATTCTGGCAAGCGCTTCGATCTGCATTATAAAGAGTACAATGGAGTTCTTCCCTGGCGCGGCAATACCCGCTATATAGTGGACAGCATCATTTCTATGAATGACGCGGCGCCTGCATCGGGTTTTTAAGTATTGATTGCCTCATCCTTGATTATAAATGGCTTAGTGGCTTGTTTGGGATTGGGCGTATGTGAGAAGTTCGGTTATTTGAGAATTGGCGGTAATTAAAAAAACATTATGAACTTTAAGAAGTTTGCTTTTGCGACAATTTTTATGTGCTTTTGCTTTCTATCATTTGCACAGCGCAATAAATTAAAGGGTTTTGAAATCAAGGGGCGTATTGACGGAATAGAAAATGGAACAAAAGTGTATTTGTACGACTTAGACGGACAAAATACATTAGATTCGGCGATAAGCGCTCAGGGAAAATTTACCTTTAAAGGATATGTCGAAAAACCAACTATCTGTTGGATTTGGGTAAAAAACCCAAATGAAGCAGTGACTATCATGGTAGAAAATACACAAATGACATTTCAATCTCCCATTAATCATATGGACTTAAATGCTGTTGTTAAAGGAGGTAAAGAACAAGATTTACAAAATGAATTAAGATTAAAGCAATATCCTTATGACAAGGTTTTCTACACGGCTTTTGATAGTGTAACAAATAAATTGTACCCCAACGATGAGAGTAAAAATCGGTTGATAGAAATATGTAATAATGCCCAAACGGCTTCTCATAATATATACGTTGAGTTTGGAAAACAACATCCCAACTCTGTTTTAGGGCAAGATATTATTTATCGCAATAGACAACGGATTGAGAAAGATACGGTCAAAACCCTTGTTTCGCAAATGAGCGGGCAACTACAATCAACCCTTAAAGGACAGTCATTAATGGCATTTGCAACGGATAGTCTTATAGAAGTAGGGAAGCAATTTATTGATTTTGACGCAACGTCATTAAACGGGGATCCATTCAAATTATCCTCCCTAAAGGGTAATTATATCCTGCTTGATTTTTGGAGTAGGGGTTGTGGGCCTTGCCGGGCTCAAAACAGAATAATGAGCAGGAAGTACAATCGGATTAAGGATAAAATTTCTATCGTTAGCTTTTCTATAGATAAACATAAATCTGATTGGGCAAAATCAAGTGAAGAAGACAATATCCTTTGGATTAATGTATCTGACTTAGAAGGCGATAATGGCAGCATAAAGACAATATATGATGTTCAGGCGATACCTACCTCTTATTTGATTAATAAAGAAGGAATAGTTGTAGAGAAATTTGTTGGATTTGAGGGTGATAATTTTATAAATAAGTTGGAGAAACTCATTGCCGAAAAATAAACTACCGCTAATAACTAAGCTTTCGTTTCGTCCGCAGGACGAGGAATGAAAGCGTTTTTGAACAAGACCAACGGTGCCGCTCCTATACTATGGAGTTTCCAATTTTTTGACTGAACGTTGGGTGCAAGCTAATTGACGTTTTAAATACTTTGTAATTCTGCTAATTTCAATTAAATTTGAAGTATGAAGGCCATGACAGTTCAAATACCTGACCATTTAGATGAAAGAGAAGCAAAAACCATGCTTGCAGCCAGGTTATATGAAAAGGGCTCTTTATCATTGGGACAAGCTGCTGAACTTGCCGGCTATACCAAACGGGCGTTTATGGAAGTTTTGGGAAGTTATGATGTATCAGTATTTAATTATTCTGAAACCGAATTAGAAAAAGATATACTTGGTGCACAAAACTATCATCTCTGACACAAGTTGCCTAATCTTACTCGAAAAAATTGACGAGCTTGATATCTTAAATAAATTATTTGGAATAATAATCACAACCAGCGAAGTTGCGGAAGAGTTTGGCAAACCCTTACCTGCATGGTTTGAATTAAGACAACCAACTGACAAAAATTATCAATCTATAATCGAAGCCTCTGTCGACAAGGGAGAGGCCAGTGCAATTGCTCTTGCCGTTGAAATAGATGACTGCCTGCTTATTATTGATGATTTGAAAGGCAGAAAATTTGCCCATCAACTTGGTTTGACAATTATTGGAACTATCGGAGTTATTGTTGACGCAAAATTAGCTGGTATAATTCCTTCTGTTAAACCTATACTTTCCAAAATCAAATCGACCAATTTTAGAATTACTGGACAGCTTGAATCATTAATTTTAAAGAGGGCTAATGAATAAAGCCATGCGCACAACAAGTTTGAGTTGTCGGCTGACGAATCTCAAATGCCCGACTGCCAGGCCGTGAACCGCTATATGGCATTTTAAAACCTCCCCCCACAGCGAAAGACGAACTATCCACCAGTTAAATGCTTTGGTTGGCGTTGAGCAAGAATATTGCGGGTTGCTTATGAAAGTCGGGTATTTTCTTTTTCCAGTCCTGAACAGTTTTAGTTTTGATAAACTCATCGGGGCCGGTAATGTTAACCGCTACGCATAGCGTTGTTGACGGCTGGCAGCTTTTAAGGATCGTTTCCAACATCTGGTTATTCCGGTAAGGCGTTTCGATAAATATCTGTGTACTGTTCTTTTTTGCAGATTCGCTTTCCAGTTCTTTTATGGCTTTTATCCTTTGATGATTGTCAATAGGCAAATATCCAGCGAAGCAAAACTGTTGTCCGTTCATACCGCTGGCCATCAGCGCTAATAAAATGGAACTGGGGCCTACCAGGGGCACAACAGTAGCATTCATTTCCTGCGCAGCAGCAATTAACAGTTGCCCTGGATCGGCTACTCCAGGGCAGCCAGCCTCGCTGATGATCCCTATCGCTTTCCCTTCTTTGATATTATTGCGAAAAGCCTGTACAACTTCTTTCTCCGCCTTTCCTATGGTAAACCATTCATAGCTGTCAATGACGATCTCCCGTTTTAATTGCTTGAAGTACCTGCGGGCAGAGCGCTCATTCTCTGCAAAAAACACATTGCATTTTTCTATAGCCTCTGCAATATAAGCAGGTAAAACATGCAATGCCTGCTCATGAAGAAAAGTGGGGATCAAATAAACCTGTGCTGACATGAAACAATGTTACAACTTTTAAAGTTTTTAAAACAACATGCTGCCTGAATACCTTTATCGCTCGCCGTTTACACACAGAAGATCAAAGAGTCCTTTCTGTGTAAGCCTGTATGTTCAGTGAGCAGTATTCATTCAGATTGCGGACCATTGTCTCTCACAGACTGCACAGGTGATCAAAGAAGTATTGCAGTGTATTCCCGATGAATAACCTTTATCGTTCGAATATATATTGCCTATAGACAGGGTAATGTCTTATACTACTATACTACTCCCTGAGATAACATGGCTTCAGCTACTTTTACAAAACCGCCTATATTGGCACCTTTTTCATAATTAACATGCCCATGATCGTCTTTTCCGTACTTCACACAGATCTGGTGTATATCGCTCATGATCTCTTTAAGCTTGTTATCAACCTTTGTCCTGGTCCAGGAATAACGTAAAGAGTTCTGCGACATTTCCAGTCCCGAAACCGCTACTCCACCGGCGTTGGCTGCTTTACCGGGTGCATACAGCACTTTTGCCTTATTAAAGGCAGCAACAGCCGCAGGTGTACAGGGCATATTCGCTCCCTCTGCAACACAAATACAGCCGTTACTAATGAGCAATTGCGCATCGGCTATGTCCAGCTCATTTTGCGTGGCATTGGGCAATGCAATATCACATTTTATTTTCCAGGGTTTTTCGCCTGCATAATACTCACAGCCATAATGATCGGCGTATTCTTTCATACGTCCCCTGCGCTCATTCTTCAGTTCCTTTATATATTCCAGCTTTTCCTGGTCAATGCCCGCAGGATCATGAATAAATCCTTCCGAATCCGACATCGTAAGCACTTTAGCGCCATGGCTGATGCATTTTTCAGCTGCAAACTGGGCCACATTGCCCGATCCGGAGATCAATATTCTTTTACCCAGCAAAGATTCTTCCCTGTTCTGCAGCATCTCTTCAACAAAATACACGAGCCCGTAGCCTGTAGCTTCAGGCCTTATCAGGCTTCCGCCCCATTCAAAAGCTTTGCCCGTAAGCACCCCATTGAATGTGCCGGTAATACGTTTATACTGGCCAAACAGGAAGCCTATTTCCCTTTTTCCTACACCAATATCCCCTGCCGGGATATCAATATCATCTCCTACATGCCTGTACAATTCAGTCATAAAGCTCTGACAGAACTTCATTATTTCATTATCGGATCTTCCTTTAGGATCAAAATCAGAACCACCTTTTCCACCGCCCATAGGCAATCCGGTAAGGCTGTTTTTGAATACCTGCTCAAATGCAAGAAATTTCAGCACACTAAGCGTAACGGTAGGATGAAATCTCAGCCCGCCTTTATAAGGTCCTATAGCGCTATTCATCTGAACACGGTAACCACGGTTTACCTGTACTTCTCCTTTATCATCTAACCAGGGCACGCGAAAGATCAAAACCCGCTCCGGCTCGGCAATACGCTCTAAAATTTTACTTTTTTTATACCGCGGCTGCGATTCAATATATGGGATAACGGATTCGGCAACTTCTGAAACAGCTTGTAAAAACTCTGGCTCTCCTGCATTCCTGGCGTTGATACGCTCAACAAACACCGTTGTTGTTTTATTCATATACTATTAAATAGATCAAATTTTGCGGGGAAAATACAGATTTCTTTTAATTTATTCAGTATAATTTTCAACTTTCTAAAAGGAAAACTCAGAAAGCATTAATTTTTTATATTTCTACAATTACCCACAATAACTATCGTAGCATTAGAGTATTGTGAAACAAAAGGCGCTAATGCTGTGTCTTACTGCCATAAGCCAGGTCACCGGCATCGCCGAGGCCCGGAACAATATATCCTTTCGCAGTTATTTCTTCATCAATGTCTCCACACCAGATGGTTGCTTCCGGCACTTCGCGGGTTACATATTCCAGGCCTTCGGTGCAGGCTATGGCAGCGGCAATATGTATTTTTCCAGGCTGGCCCTCGTCTTTTAAGTATTGTATCGCTTTTACAAGAGAGGCTCCTGTGGCCAGCATAGGATCAGAAACAATCAATATCCTGTTTTCCAGGTCGGGACAACTGACATATTCAATTTCAATTTCAAAAGTACCGTCTTTATGATGTTTACGGTAAGCAGATATGAAAGCATTATCAGCCTTATCAAAGTAGTTCAGCAAACCCTGGTGCAAAGCAAGGCCTGCACGCAGTATGGTAGCCAAAACGGGTTGCGCTGCCAGCACTTTGCTTTCTGAAATGCCAAGCGGAGTATGCGTTTCTTGAATAACAGAAGGCAGCTCCCTGCTTATTTCGTAAGCCAGAACTTCTCCAATACGCTCCAGGTTACGCCGGAAGCGCATGCGGTCGTTTTGCACATCTATATCGCGCAGCTCGCTTATCCAGTTACTTAACAGGCTATGACTTTTACTTAAATTTCTGATCATATCTTCTCTATTTTAAAGCATCTTGGCCGATTACAAATGTGTTTTACTACTTTTGGCAAACTTACAGGAAATATGCTTTAAGCCTGACGCTTTATGCTTAAAGCTTTACCTTAAATCTAAACTTTTTTATATTACGATGGTCTATCGTGCAATAGGATTAATGAGCGGCAGCTCTCTTGACGGACTGGATATAGTTTTTACCGAGATCCTGGAAAATGGCGGTAAATGGAGCTATGAAATTATTCACGCAGACTGCCTGCCTTATAGTGAGGAATGGACAGAAAAGCTGAAAAACGCTACATCGCTTTCTGCCCTGGACTACCAGCTATTGCATAGCGAATACGGTCATTACCTGGGTGGCAGAGTAAATGAGTTTATAAACAGGCATCATTTACAGTTTAAAGTAGCGGTAGTGGCTTCTCACGGGCATACCACCTTTCACCTGCCTGCAAAAAAAATGACCGCCCAGCTGGGTGATGGTGCAGCAATAGCCGCTGTAACCCAGCTTCCGGTTGTAAGCGACCTCCGCTCTATGGACATTGCTTTTGGCGGCCAGGGCGCTCCTGTTGTACCTATTGGCGAGCAGTTGTTTTTCCCTGACTATCCCTATTTTTTAAATATAGGCGGTATTGCCAATATTTCTATTAAGGGCGACCATTACAAAGCCTTTGATGTATGTGCCGCCAACCGGGTGCTTAATATGCTGGCAAACGAAGTGGGTAAAGATTTTGACGAAGGCGGCGAGCTGGCCCGGCATGGGCAGTTAAACCAGGCATTGCTGAATGAGCTGAACGGACTTACCTACTATACATTGCCGATACCCAGGTCTTTGGCAAACAGCTTCGGAACAGATACGGTTTATCCTGTTATTAAGAAATATGGGCTTTCTGCGGCAGATGCGTTGCATACCTATACAGCCCATATAGTACGGCAGGTTAAAAATGCGTTGATGACCCATAAAACAGCAGCCGCAACAGAGCAACAACTACTGGTAACCGGTGGTGGCGCATTCAACAGCTACCTGGTAGAACGCCTGCAACAGGCTTTAGAGGGTATTAAGGTAGTGGTGCCTGATGAACAGCTGGTACAATATAAAGAAGCCCTGATTATGGCGCTGATAGGCGTGCTGCGCTGGCGCGAAGAATATAATGTGCTAAGTTCTGTTACTGGGGCTGCGCGTAATAGTGTGGGTGGGGCTATGTGGATGGGGCAGGAAGAGTAGACAGGAAGCCGAAAGCATAGGGCTTAAAGCTTTTAGCTTTCTGTAAATGAAAAATGAGCATTGGTTGCTGATTATCCAAGTATAGAATTGCTATACCATATAGTTGATATCCATCATTCGCCCCACCTTGTTAAATATTTTTATATTAATTAACCCAAGTTGCTATTAAAGTAAGCAAATAAAAAGGAGCATTAATAAAAGATAATTTTGAGTTACCACACACAAAACTCGATTATCAATGCTCACAGAAGATAAAATTATAGCTCTTTATTGTATTATAGACGATATTTTGAAAGGAATTGGCCATTTGGAGGACAGTCGCCGCAGGGTAAGTGATAGTGAAGTGATCACAACCGCGCTGGTATCGGCTCTTTATTTTGGAGGTCATCAGGACAATGGCCGGAATTTTATGAAGATGACCAGGTTGGTACCGCAGATGCTGGATAAAAGCCGGTTTAATCGTAGACTTCATGCAGTCAGCGAATTGATCGTGTCTGTTTTCTGGCAGTTAGGACATTGCTTAAAAAGCATGGCAGGGGCATCTGAATATGTGATTGATTCGTTCCCTGTACCGGTGTGTGATAACATCCGCATCAGCCGCAGCAAGCTACTGAAAGGCAAACAGTGGCGGGGTAAGCAGAGCAGCATGCGACGTTATTTTTATGGAGTAAAAGTGCAGGTATTGGTTAACTCAACAGGTATTCCGGTAGAGTTTGGCTTTGTGCCGGGTTCGAAAAGTGATGTACAGGCATTGAAAAAGTTACCACTGGCAGTAGCGGCAGAAAGTAAGATTTATGGCGATTCGGCCTATACTGATTACCAGGCTGAAGATGATATGAAAGCAGCAGAACTCGTGGAGTTAATGATTTGTCGCAAAAGCAATTCCAGAAGACCGGATCAGCCCTGGATCAGATTTATCAAAGAACAAATGCGAAAAGGAATAGAAACGGCCTTTAGTCAAATAAAGGCTTTGTTTCTCAGAAAAATACATGCAGTGACCTTTAAAGGGTTCCTGATCAAACTGGTGATGTTTATGCTCGCTTTTACTTTGAATAAACTCACTGATTAAATAGCAACTTGAATTAATTAAATACCCTTCACCAGCATTCAACCATCTTCAACAGCTTTTAAACTTCTATGAGTAAGGGGTGATGAATGTTTTCGACCAGCGATCAGTTACCTGGCTTTTGGCCTATTGCTATCCACCATGAACTATGAACCACCGGCCTCATCTTACATCATGATTTTTGCTACCATTTCTTTCAAAAGCTCGGCATCTTCTACCCTGGCCGCGCTGATGCCGATACCTTTAAGATTATACCGGTGCAGTAATAACAATATTTTCTCAACGCCGCTGAAACCATAGGTTTTGGAGGCCTGCAAATAACTTTTTGCAAAATAGGGGTTTACTCCGATCTGCCTGGCAATGGCATCTTCGCCGCCCGAAACACCAAAAACCATATACACTTTGCTGAAAAATGTATAGAGGGAGGGCAATACCAATTGAATAGGCGCTACCCTGGGGTTAGCACCAAAATATTGAATAATGCGTATGGCCTTGGCAAGGTCCCGGGCAGCAATGGCACTCTGCAACTCAAATACATTGAATTCTTTGCTGATGCCTACATAATTTTCAACATCTTCTTCGGTAATAGATTTTCTTCCACCCAGGTTAATAAGTATCTTATCGATCTCATTTTTAATACGGCTTAAATCATTACCAATATGATCTACAATAAGACTGTTTGCCTTAGGAGTAATATTATATCCCATTCCTCCTATTACCGAATTTACCCATTCCGGTAAAGCATTGTCATATATTTTCCTGGTAAGGATGTATTCCGTTTTGTCTTTCACCAGCTTGGCAAACCGGGTGCGTGCATCCAGCTTCTTGTCTTTAAAAGCTACTATTAAAATAGTAGAAGATAAAGGCGTTTGAATATACGGCTCCAGCTTATCGACCTCCTTCATTTGCTGGGCCTCTTTCAATATTACCACCTGCCGGTCTGAAAACATGGGATATTTACGGCAGGCATTCAGTACATCTGCCCAGGCAGCATCTTTACCATAAAATATGGTCAGGTTAAAAGAGGCTTCACTTTCATTAAGTATGTTGCGTTCTGCATAATCTACCAGCTGATCTACGTAAAACTCTTCATCGCCCTCTATCCAATATATTGGTTTATAAGCATTTTTCTTCCAATCTGATATAACCTTATCGACAGACATGCCCGCAAGATAATTTTAAAATCCTAAAATATTATCAAAAAAGAGCCTGAATAAAAGTCTTAATTTTATTTGGCATAATTTATGTTTTGTGAGAAAGGACATTTTTTTTAAGCATTAGAAAAACTTCACCTCCTGCAGTATAATGCAGTTATTCATTTAAAATTTCATTGTTTATGGCAAACACGAATTATCCCTCTGCTTCTCAGCAGCCATCTAATAATAGCCCATCCAACCCAAATGGAGGCAGAAATCTCATTATTGGGGTGCTTATAGCTGCGCTGCTGGGCACATGGGGTTATATGTTGTGGAATAAAAACTCGGGTACAGATAATGAGAATTTGTTTTCGCCGACTGATTCACAAACAGAAAATGTAATGTCGGAGTCTGATTCATTAAGACAGATGTTTAACCTCGCAGAAATGCGGCTCGATTCTATCACTGGTGCAAACAACAGCCTGCGGGGTGAAAAAACCGCTTTGCAAAAAGAAATTGAAACCCGGAAAGCAGAGATTAACAGGATATTAAGCAACAATAATGCAACAGCGGCCGATTTAAAAAGAGCCCGCCAGTTGATTGGAGAACTGAACGGTCAAATAGGAAGGCTTGAAGCCCAGATCACCCAGCTTAAAGGTGAGAATCAGGAGCTGACCGTACGCAATAGCCATCTGAATACAGAAAAGAACGTTCTGAGTCAGAATCTCGAAATGCGTGCTGCCGAAAATGAAGAACTGGCAAATACTGTTGACGTGGCAAGCACACTTTCGGCCTCGGGTATGTCTATTACGCCTTTAAAAGAAAAACGCAATGGCAAGGAAAAAGAAACCAGCTTTGCCAAAAGGGTAGATAAATTACAGATAACTTTTAATATTGAAAACCGCGTTACTACTTCTGGTCCGGCCGACCTGTATGTTATTGTTACCGATCCTAAAGGCAGTATTGTGCAAAACAATGAGTTAGGGTCGGGAGCTATGACTACCCGCCAGGACGGAGACCGGAACTTTACGGCTAAAATCCCTGTGGAATATGAAACCGGAACCCGCAAAGGCGTTTCTTTCCCTATCAAAAATACGGAAGGCTTCAAACCCGGTGATTACAAGATTGAAGTTTATCACAATGGCTTCAAAATCGGCGAAGGGATCAGAAGCTTAAGAAAAGGAATTTTCGGATAATCCATCAGAAACCTCAAAATAAACGCCGCATCTTTAACCAGGTGCGGTTTTTTTTGCACCTATAAGGCGGTTTTAAAAATGTAGCTAAAACTCCGCTAAGCGAGCTCAGGATTGATTTAATGTTATGATGAGAAGTACAGCTTGTTGTTATGTACGGGCCTGACAGATGGTGTATATTTCAGCCTGCTTTCTGACTTTCTGTAATTGGAATCAATAGGAACATTTATTCTTTGTTGAAAACAACCTGCCCTGCAGTTTCCTTAAACCTGCCGGAACAAAAATTACCAGCTTGACGATGATACCATATAAAATTACTACTTCCGCCCATCGAAGAATTGGGTACTTACGTTCAATATACTTTGCGGGGCTGTTTGTATTAGTTTACAAATCCCCAGGCAATCCCTAACCTGATGATTAAACCAGGATAAGGATAATGAGGAGCAGCAAAATTATTATTGGTAAACCCAAACATGGTACCCTTGCCGGTAGTGTTGGGTAAACCCCTGAAAGTATTCAGGTTTTCAGCGCGAACAAACGCCCTGAAGGAATTGATGCGGAAATGAATAAATGCGTCTATGTCGGGCAGCTTGTATTTAACGGTTGTTTCGTCCTGGTAAAAAAACTGGCCCAAAAGCGGCGAATAATTGTTGCCTTTGTAATTGGTACGGTAGCGGGTATCAAAGCCCATAGCTATTTTAAGTTTATTATATCCCAGGTTGCCGTCATACATAAACCGGTTACGGGTAAATACTGCAGGTACATTTACCGGACCGTTCCCAATTACCTGCTGAACATAAGCGTCTGCTACCCATTTAAACTGATCTTTTTTACCGGCAGCAAAAATCTTGTGAGCTGCTATTTGCAGCATGTTGAAAATAGACGCCTGGTTAATAGTATAAAAATCGGTGTAATAAATATAATTATTTACCAGGTAGTAATGACCGCTCAGACCTAGCTTTAACAAAGGTTGGTAAATATGAGCATACAGATGTGTGCTGTTTTCCTTTTTCAGATCAATACTTGCGGGCATTAAATAAAATGAGCTGTTGGAATTGGTGATATAGGACGGGGAACGGTTCACATTTTCAAAACCCAGCTGAAGCGACCCGATCTTTTCACCCAATAAACTTTGAATGCTGGCCGCCGCTTCATAATCGCCGGCATTCATCCCAACAAAATACAGGGTTCCTTTTGCCAAAAGATCCCAGCGCCGGTTTTTGGTGCGGTTACGATATTCTCCATGCCCGATCACATTATAACCGGAAGTAATTACATCATCGCTATAATTAATTCCATCGGATGTTTCTGTTACCGCATCCCTGAAAACACCTTTCAGGTTTTGTAAAGCCACTCCTACTTTTAAAAACTGCTGCGTGTTTTTTTCATCGGGAAAAGTATAAATTGAAAAATCATTCATCAGCTCCCGCCAGTAGTCTTCTCTGCGGAAAGGAGAGGTTAAGCTTTCGAGGTGATATGTTTCCCGGTAATAATCCTCAATAGGATTTTTGTCGGAAAACAAATACCTGTAAGCACTGTACCTGATAGTATGTTCCAGCCGGACGCGGGGGAAAAACAGGGGTACTACTGTACTGTCGGTAACCAGCGAATCTTTACGTCCGAGATCAAATTGCTGGCGCATCAGGGCATTAAAATCTTCATAATTATTACCCGTAGGAACTTCAGTGCTGAAAAAATTAGCAGACACCCCCGCATCACCGCCTAGCCGGGTACGTACCCGTATGCGATCGGCATAATCGGGATTATCTATATAATTTACAGAAGTATCAATGCCACCGTTTTCGCCAGCCTTCAGCTTATTGGCTACAATAGCGATATAGTTATGGTAGCGTTTGTTTACGGATTGTACCGAGTTGGTCAGTACATAATTATTATGGCTGGTTTTCTGATTACGGAATATACCCGGGGCACTGATCAACCGGTACTGAAGGCCAATATTCCAGTTAGGTGTTCTGTTTTGGGTGTGCATCAGCTCAATGTACTGCTCGCTGCGTGTGCCCAGCATATAGCTGATCTCGGAATAAGGCCGGGTGGTGGTAAAAAAACGGGCGTTCTCGATCTTATACTTATATATATCATAGGCATGAAAGCCCGCGTCCCATCCGGCTTTCATGTTGGGTGAAAATAAAAAAGACTGCGCGGCACTTCCGGTATTTCCCAGGTAATAATAATCTGCAGGAATAGGATATTTGACCGTAAAATCATTAATGGAAGAATCCAGCCTGTAGGTACGTGCCGTATCTAAATAACGATAGCTGATCGTAATAGAGTCTTCAAACTTATCACGATGACCAATGGTATCAGTACCACCACCAGAGCCCCCGCTCATTCCCCTGAACCGGTCGCCCACGCTTCTTAGTGCGCCTTGTGAATAAGCCGAACAACTGATCAGTATAAATATGAATGCGGAAAAAAACCTCATCAAACCCTATATAGCTTTTATCAATTCTGTAAATAAATACGCCAGCTTCGGTTCAGCCGCATGGGCAGCTTCCAGTACTTCTTCGTGAGTGATCACATTTTCTTCTTCCCTTATACCCAGGTCGGTAATAACGCTCACCGCGAATACCTCCATTCCCATGTGGTTGGCAACAATACACTCCTGTACCGTACTCATACCTACGGCATCGGCGCCTACAATCTGTATAAGCCGGTATTCGGCCCTTGTTTCAAAAGTGGGCCCGGTTACAGCAAAATATACACCTTCATGCAGTTGAATATTGCCTGCAGCGCCTATTGCTTTGGCCCTGGCAATCAAATGCTTTTTGTAAGGCTCGCTCATGTCGGGAAAGCGTGTACCCCATTCCTCTATATTTTTGCCAATTAAAGGATTTGGTGTACCAAAGCTGATATGATCATTAATGATCATAATGTCGCCCACATTAAAAGCTGGATTAACACCTCCGGCGGCATTGCTCAGCAAAAGTGTTTCTATACCCATCATTTTTAAAACCCGAATGGGGAAAGCCACTTCCTGGGGCGTATATCCTTCATAAAAATGAAAGCGGCCGTTCATTGCTACTATTTTCTTTCCCGAAAGCTCCCCAAAGATCAGCTTTCCCGAATGACCTTTCACTGTAGATACAGGAAAATGAGGGATATCCGTATAAGGAACTTCTTTTTCTACTTTTATTTTCCCGGCAAAATTGCCCAATCCGCTTCCTAAAACAATAGCAATTTTAGCCTGCCCGTTGTATTGATCGTTCAAAAACGCTGCGGTTTCATTCACTTTTTCTACAATGCCCTTGCTCATAGGGAATAATTATTTTAATGTGAGCAAATATAGTGAAAGGAACAGCTTCATTAAGGTAGAAAAAGTTAATAGTGCATTTGACGGGGTTTCCGATTATATGAACCAACAGCGATTGCTTTAATCATTACAATGATACAAAATCATGAGTTTCATCAGGTCAATATATGACATTTATCAGTAAATAGAAAAGTAGCTGTACAAGACGTAAACATCTCACTACCATAAGGAAACAGTTTAAATATCCTTTTAAAGTCAAAATCCGGATTTTCACTGGACCTGCAAAATTACTTGGGCGAAAAAAAGAAGGAATTCATCTTTAAAAACAGGTCATTCATCGAATATGCCCCAAACCACATTTGTGCCCGATTTATTTTCGTGTCGGATTTGGAAATAAGCCTTCAAGCCACAGCCCTAAAACAATTTAAATGAACAAAAGCATCGCTCTGATCCATTTTTTGTATGAAGCCGGACTTAATAACGCTCTTTACCTTACCCAACCGTAAACTGTTATTATTCTCCTTTTAATTCAATTATAACTCACATTTTTTCTATATCAATTTTAAAACTCATAAAAATATACAAACATGAAAAGAACATTAATTTTATCTGCTGCATTTTTTGGTTTTGCTACCGCATCTCAGGCTCAAAGCACCAATACAGATAATGTTACATTAAATGTAAAACTCAACCCCATTCAGACATTGATTGTAAACCAAAGCCAAAAAGAAGTAAACCTGGAGTACACAACTGTTGCACAATATGCAAACGGTGTAAGCGCTGCACAGGCAGATCACCTGAAAATATATAGCACTGGTGGATTTCAGGTAAAGGTAAAAAGCTCAGGTTCTGAACTTACAACCTCTAAAACAGGCCCTGCAGGCAACATCAATGCCAACACTATTCAAATAGTTCCGACTGCGGGTACAAAAGCTGTAAGCAATGCACAATACACAGCCTCTCCCCTTTCTGCTGATGAAAAGGTTATCGTATCTGCTACTACAGGTGGTGTAGACAAAAGCGTTAATATAGAATATAAAGGCGCAGGTGCTGATGCTTATATTAACAATTATGTAGCGGGCCAAAATCCTACAAAATATACTACAACCGTTACTTATACAATTATAGCACAATAATAAAACAAGCTTTGGTTAATATTAAAAGAAGAGGCTGACTTTTAGACGGCCTCTTCTTTGTATTTTAGCTCCAAAAAAAATGAGATTGTTTCAAACATCCATTGTAGTATCCCTTTTAAGCCTTTTCATTTGCCCTGTAATCGCACAAACCGGAGTTTCGGTTTCTCCTCCCAGGTTGTATTTTGAAGTAAACGAGGGACATAGCAGCACACAGAAAGTAGTAGTAACTAATGTAAGTACCAACCACACTTTAAACCTTGCGGTATCATTAAGTGATTGGGCCTATGATTTGAAAGGAGAAAACATTACGTATACCGCAGGATCTCTGCCCAACTCCTGCGCAGGTTGGATAACTATTAAAGAAGCTGACAAATACTTTTCTCTACGTCCCGGAGAAATAAAGGAAATCGAAGTGACTATTTCCACACCGGATACCTTACCGGATAGTATCGGAGCGCATACCGCACTGCTGTTCGTTACACAAATGAACCCGGTAAACGACATGGATTACAGGGGAACTGATATTAAAGTAAGCATACGCTCAGGGATTAAAATTTTTCACAAAACGGTAAAGGCAAGGAACAAAAAAGTTGAAATAAGAAATTTACAATTTGATAAAGAGCAAAAAAACATCATCCTTAGCTTTGACAATACCGGTGTCATATGGTGTGATGGCACTATCTACACGGACCTGGTTAATATGGGATCCGGCAAAAAAATACCTGCTCAACCTATTGTATTTTATTCAATGCCCGGCAATAAACGTGAAACAAGAATTTTATTACCCGAAAATCTTGAGAAAGGGAAATATACCGCCACTGTTATTATGGATTACGGTATGGAGGATGTACTGGAAGTGGCCGAACTTACATTTACTTATGAGTAACAAACTGCGGCTATATTTATTATGCATGGCGGCTATACTAACCTGTAAAGCCAAAGGACAGAATATTAATTTCAGTTCATGGAGTAATAACTATTTACAGGTAGACTCATACGCAGGTAACACAAGCACCAATGCCTTTTCGCTATCGCTATCAGGTAACGGCAATATCAATGTTTCGAAATGGAAAATATCGGTAAGATTAAAACAAGCGGTAATGGCTTCCAACGGGCAGGAGCTTCCTGCTAACATGATAAGCCTGCAGCCAACAACTACATCGGGGCAGGCTTACCCGGGCCCCATACCCACAATTACACAAATAGGTGCCCCCTTAAATGTAACGCTGCAGCTTGGTCAGGAAGTGTTTTTAATACCGCAATCCAATGCCAGCCTGTATAACAGTCCCGCTTCCCCCAATGGTTATTATGAGCTGCAGTTACTATACAACCTGACAATAGCCGGCGGAGCTTATCTTGGTAAATTCCCGGCATGGAGCACCTTATTTCTTCCACTTGAATTTAAAGTTTACGATCAGAATAATAATATAATAGGATTACGGGAACACTCCTATCAATTACAGATAGGAGCACTTTCTGGCAGCCCGCCGGTAACCAATCAATATTCTATACAGGTGGGATCAGGTGCGCGGAACGGGCTACTGGAGTTTAAAACGATTAATGATTATGTTAACGGTGTTACAGTAACTTACCCCGGCGCCCTGGTAATAAATGCCAACACCAGTTATCAGATAAGAGTAAAATCGGTGCCCGCCGCCTTTACATCTGTAACAGGTAATACCTTACCGCTAAATACAGTAATGGTACAAGTAAACAGTACATCAGGCAGTATGACAAGTAGCAGTGCAGCCTGGCTTAGCGCGGCCTTTCAAAAAATCGCAACAGGATCATCAAGCAGCACGGCTGTTTACTATGATATCATTTATTCTACCAAGCCTCAAGACCTATCTCTTATTGAAGCAAAAATGGACAATTATACCACAACGCTTCAATATGAGATCACGCCACAATAGCAGTAAATATGAATCTTAACGCTTTACAAAAAGCCTTACTTTTTCTGATGCTATTATGCTTTGGCGGATATCTTGCAGCAACAGCGCAGGTAAACCGGCAACTGAGTATACAGGTCACTACCGAGAAACACCCTCAAAAAGAAAATCTGCTGGACATGATGGTAAAGATTTCCAAAGCAGATAGTGGCGATTTTGATGGATACCTGAAAGTAATTACGCCAACAGGTTTTACCAGCATTTTGGGAGATTCCATTCCTGTATCAATGGCATCTGATGAAAAAATATTTATTCCGCTAAAAATAATTGCCGGGAATAATATCACTGCCGGGAATGCTCAGTTTTCTCTACAGCTTTTCTCAAAAAACAAGCAACTGATATTAAGCCACAATGTTAAATATGCTATTACAGCTAATGTGCAGTTAAACCTGTTTACCAATCAGCCAATAATAAACCTACATAATATACACGACTCTGTACAGGTAGCTGTTGCAGTAAGCAATACCGGAAATATTGGAGAGGCAGCCACTATTGTATTTAATATACCCGAGCTCACCGGAGAAAAAAACTTTTTTGAATACACCGGATTTATAGACAGAAAAAAAGATACTGTTTTCAAATTCCACTTTCTTGCTCCTGAAAAACTGCTGAGGCTGGACAGATTTACAGTGCAGGTTGCCGGATTGCGTGGAGCTGAGAAAGAGCTGTTTGGCAATATAGTAATAACCGTACTGAACGTATCCTCATCCAAACGTTATAATAACGTGCAAACAAACGACCTGGGTTCACTTTACCAAAGTAACAGCATTACTGCCAGCTATAGAAGGATAGGTAATAACGTTGATATTTATCAGTTGATGGGTAACACCAATATTGATTTGCCTGCCGGATATGTAAGTTTGAACGGCAGCCTGTATACCCTGAAAAATGACCATGCGCCGATTGTAAGTAATACATATTTATCTTACTATTTAAACGCAAACGAAATACGAATAGGCAATATCAGCCGTACATTAGAAGTTCCGTTTTTTGGACGCGGAGCTGAAATAACCATCAATAATAAAATAAAAAGCAGGGGCTTGCAGGCCGGGTTTATCGACGAGAACTTTAACCTCATTCAAAAAAGCAGCTTCTTAAAAAATGGTTACGGCTTCTATGCTGTTGGCATGTTTAATCAACAAAACACATTAAACAACGGTACCTTCAATTATATATTTAAAGAAGACGTGTATGAAAAAGCAATGCATCACGTGGTAGGCAGCGAAATCAATCACAATCTGGGCAAGTCTGACCATGTGAAAGTGAGGTTGTATGAAGGTTACAGCAAGTATCAATCTGAAAAAAATCAGAACTTTTCGACAGCTGTAGAGGTACAACATATTGGGGAGTACAAAACTATAAGAACCTCTGGTAATTATTTTTACAGCACAAAATATTTTCCAGGCAACAGGCGCGGCTTGCTGCAACTGCAACAAACATTCACAAAATCGTTAAGTAACACTTCTTCACTTTATGCAAGCGTTTTCGCTTCTGATTTTGCGCCACGGTCCTACACTTACAATATGAACATAAAGTCAACCAATATCAGAACAGATGCGGGCATTAACCTGCCCCGTTTGAAAAAAATAAACTTAACAATTACTTACCAATATCAACACGAAACATCTAACAGTATCAACCGCCAGCTGAATATAGCAGACACAGGAAACCTCTTGTCAATGGATGCACACAGGCTGGCTTCAAATTTAAACTGGACAAGCCCCAACCAGTACCACTCTTTTATTATAGGCATGGACGGCGGCATGGTTCGCTATCCTGAAAACACAACACATCCGCTTCAGTTTAAACTGAACAGCTCATATGTTTTCAAAGCTATTAATTTCAATGTCATTTACCAGCACGGAAGTTATTTCTTATCTGAATATGCTACAACCAGACGAACGGGCATTAATAATAATTATAAAAGATTGATGCTGTCGATAAACATCAACCAATCTATTTTCAGTAAAAAGCTTTTAATCAATTCCGGAGCCAGCTACATAAATGATTATATGATAGGGAAAGCACCTTCGGCCTATGTCAATCTCAGGTATGCCCCAAAAGAGCGCTACTTTGTTTTTCTAAATACTTCCTGGTTCAGGTACAACTTGTCCAATACCGGGTTCGATATACCGCCTACATCAGTAGCATCTGCGGAGCTTGGATTTACTTTTAATTTCAAATCATCCAAAGCATCCCCGGGTAAAAAAGGAACGGTTCAGGCAATGGTATATTATGATAATAACGGCAACAATATCTTTGACAAAGGAGACGCTACTGCAAGCAACCATATAATTGTAATCAACAACACTTCTTTCCAAACAAACACTAAAGGACAACTCTTATATAAGTCAGTTCCGTTTGGGAAATACAATATCCAATCCAGCGCACAGCAGGGGTGGTTTAGTAAAGAAAAAGAGATTGTATTGAAGGAATATAAATCCAATATAGAAATCCCATTGCACCAAAGCGGAACCATTTCCGGTAAAATAGAATATGATATAGACATAAGAACATCTTTACATTTTGAGCCTCGTTTTGATGGCATTATCTTTAACATATATAACCAGGAAGGCAAAATAGTGCAAAGGATAAGTACTGATGATTCGGGAGCGTTCATGTCTTTTTTACCAACGGGAACTTATCAGTTAATGCTGGATGAAAAATCGCTGCCGGATAACACCTATGTTTCCGATACCGGTGCAACTGCCTTTAGCATCAGCAGTGGTAAAATCACTTCCATTCCTACCTTTACCATCAAAGCAAAAGAAAAGAAAAGAATAGTGAAAAAATTTGGGGATTAGTTGGTTAGAGATCGTTTTATCCATACCCAAATGATTAAAACACCTCTTTTTCTCAATTAAAGCTAAAGAGCAATAAGAATGTAATGCCATGGTGCAGTACGGCCGTGAAGCAGCAGATGCTTACATAAAAAATTAAAAATAGATTAAGACAGATAAGCCTGCTGAAAATTTCGTAATGGGTGATATGAAGCATAAAAGTTTTTCAAAAATCAGATGCGTTTGCTCTTACCTGGTTATATATCTTTGGGATATTGCCGGTCCTGCATTCATCATACACCCGGCAATGTAACAGCCCTTTAAACAAAGCTGAGAGATGGGTAGGGAGCGCATCAGGTATTATCTCCCGACCTCATATTCTCTCCGTCCTTAAAATGCAATCTTCTGAATACCAGTCCTGATATAATGGTTAAACCACCCACCACTAAAAAAGTATAACGGAAAGCATTATGAATTTCATTATGTATAAGCGCCGTATTACCCTGAAAAATTTTAAGTACAATCAGGCCAAAAGCCACGCCAAAGCCAATCGCCAGCTGCTGATTTACAGAAAGCAGAGAATTTCCGCTGCTGGTATGATACTCCCTTAAATCGGCTATGGAAATGGTGTTCATAGAAGTGAACTGAATGGAATTAAAAAATCCCAGAACAGCAATAACAGGAATATACCAGTAGATAGAAGTATGAGTACCCGGTATAGCCATACAGCAAATCAACATTCCGATAATGAAGGTATTGATCATTAAAGTACTTCTGTATCCCAGCCTGTTGAGGATCCGGATCACTACCGATTTGCCAAACATTGCCGTTAAAGCCATTGGGGCCACAATCCAGCCCGATGTAACTGCCGACTGTCCGTACGCCACCTGTATCATCAAAGGTAAAAGTAACGGAACCGAGCTTATTCCCAGGCGTGTGGCCAGGTTGCCTAATATTCCTACGCGAAAAGTTCTTACCTGGAATAAATTCAATGGAAAAATAGGGTTATCGTCCCGCCTGGCATGGCGGTAATAAAGGTAAAGCATCAGAAACCCCAGGGAAATGACCAGCAAAACCGGCGTAACATGCATAGTATTGCCGAACAGTTCGAGTGCAATGGAAAGCAGCAGTGATGCAGTTGCAAATATCAGAAATCCCTTTAAATCAAAATCTATAACAGAAGACCGGTAATCGGGCATAAACTTTATGCTTAATAATATTCCTGTAAGCCCTATCGGGATATTGATAAGAAAGATCCAGTGCCAGGACAAATAATCTACCATGTAACCACCAACCAGAGGCCCTAATACAGGACCGATCAATGCAGGAATAATAGCAAAATTCATTGCCTTCAGCAATTCGTTTTTGGGAAATGTTTTGATAAGCGCCAGTTTTCCCACAGGAGTCATCAGGCTTCCGCCCACTCCCTGGACTACCCTCGACACAACGAGTTGTGTTAAATTTTGAGAAAGCGAGCAAAACAAAGAGCCTGAGGCAAACAGCACCAACGATGAAATAAAAACCTTTTTAGTACCAAATTTATCAGCCAGGAAACCGCTTACGGGCATAAACAGGGCCAGCGTTAAAACATAACTGATAATAGCATTCTGCATATTCATGGGAGATTCATCCAGATCTTTTGCTATGGCCGGAAGAGAAGTATTTAAAATCGTAGAGTCCAGCATCTGCATAAATATGGATGTTGCCAGGATAACGGGAAGCACCTTCCTGGTTGAGCCTAAGCGCTGATCAGCATTCATCGGATCCATTTGTTATTGATTTTCAAAATTATCACGAATATAAAAAACCTGCAGGTAAGAGGTCATGGGCATACATTACAAATTAAATATCGCTGCCTGTAATGCTAAACACGCGTCAAACTTTACATCTTATATCGCAAACCCTTAACTTCGTGCCAAATGTTTTTATTATGAACCTTCATGAATATCAGGCTAAAGAGTTACTAAAAAAATACAATGTCCCGGTACAGGACGGCTATGCATGCAGCTCTGTTCAGGAAGCCGAAGAAGCATACAGGAAAATTAAAACGGATACAGGAAGTAAATTTGCCGTGGTAAAAGCGCAAATACATGCAGGTGGCCGAGGAAAAGGAACGGTAAAGGAAAGCGGCCTGAACGGTGTAAAAGTAGCCAAATCTTTAGAAGACATAGAAGAGTTTGCAAAGGGCCTTTTAGGCGGCACATTAGTTACGGTGCAAACAGGCCCTGCGGGAAAAGTGGTGAACAAAATATATGTAGCCCAGGATATGTATTATGACGGGCCAAGCGAAAGACAGGAATTTTACTTATCGATACTCTTAGACCGCTCTACAGGCAAAAATGTAATTATGTATAGTACCGAGGGAGGTATGAACATAGAGGATGTAGCGCACGATACGCCGGAGAAAATATTTAAGGAGTGGGTACATCCTGCCGGTGGATTACTGGGTTTCCAGGCAAGAAAAATAGCGTTCAACCTGGGCCTGAAAGGCGAAGCATTTAAAAACTGCGTAAAATTTGTCACTAACATTTACAATGCTTACGTAGGGCTCGATTGCAGTATGCTGGAGATCAACCCGCTGTTTAAAGCGGCTGATGATAAGATCATTGCTGTTGACTGTAAAATGAATTTAGATGATAACGCCATGATCCGCCATGCAGATCTGACCGCCCTGCGTGATATTACAGAGGAAGACCCTACAGAAGTAGAAGCAGGTAAGTATAACCTGAACTTTGTAAAGCTGGATGGTAATGTAGGCTGTATGGTAAATGGCGCGGGTCTTGCTATGGCCACCATGGACATGATCAAGCTAAGCGGCGGGGAACCGGCTAATTTTCTTGATGTGGGCGGCACTGCCAATGCCCAAACTGTAGAAGCAGGATTTAAAATAATTATGAAAGACCCTGCCGTAAAAGCAATCCTTATTAATATTTTCGGCGGTATTGTTCGCTGCGACCGGGTAGCTGCCGGAGTTATTGAGGCTTATAAGAACCTGGGCAATATAGATATTCCCATTATTGTAAGACTGCAGGGGACAAATGCCGAAGAAGCTAAAAAACTGATAGATGAAAGTGGCCTTAAAGTTCAGTCGGCCATCCTGTTAAGCGAAGCAGCCGACCTGGTAAAAAAAGCCGTGGCTTAATTTACAAAATCCTTAACCCATATCTTTAAAAGCGGACTTTGAATCAGTCCGCTTTTATTATTATATGCTTTCAGTCCCAGGTAAATTTATGCATGAAACTTCCCCGCAAACTGCGTATGTCTCCCTCAGGTTCCACGGGCCGCTAAATAAAAAAATTTCCAGATTAGTTTCCGGTATTTGTGAAAAGCCGAGGCAATATAACAGCATTATCGGTAAATCCGTCCCATATGCTCATCGAGGTATTGCATAGTATATGCATACCCATAATCAAATATGTGCCGGGCGTTTTTTTTATCGAACATGCTAAATCGGGTCATATCAGGAGGGCTGATAAAAAGGTCGCACTGTTTAGCTTTCTGATATACGGGCTGACCCAGGGCCAGGTGAACAACACGGTCAAACAAGCGCCTTCCGGAAAGTATGGCGCCTTCCTGGTACGAAAGGGCATTTACATTCACACCAATTAATATATCGCACTGATCCTGTATCGGCTCAACAGGCAGGTTATTAACAATTCCGCCATCCAGGAAATATTGCGCTGCAATTTTAGTTACCGGGAATACAAAGGGTATACTTGCGGAAGCCATGAGGGCTTCATCCAGAAGACCATCGTTAAAGTAAACAGACCTGCCGGAAACAATATCCGTTGCTGCAGCATACAGTGGCAGCTTAAGGCTGCTGAAGCTATTTTCAGGAAAATAAAGATGAAAAATCTTCAATAACATCTGGCGGTCAAACAAAGCAGAAGTACTGAACCGCAGAGCACGTGGGCTAAAAAAATTCAGATGCGACACAATCTCTATCAGGTCATCGGGTTTATATCCTGCTGCGTAAAAAGCACCTACAATTGCCCCGGCACTGGTGCCCGATATAAGAGATGGCTGAAGATCCTTTTCCTCTAAAGCTTTTAATACACCCAAATGAGCAATACCTCTCAGCCCTCCCCCGGATAGGGCAACTCCAACCACTTTCTTTTTCTTTTTAAAAAACAGCATTACTTCAAAGCTAAGGCATCGGGCTTATACTGGCACTATATTTCAGCGCCACCGCCCTATGCTGATGATACCGGTGATTGGGGCAGGCTCAGTCATTACAGGGCTATCAACTGCCCATATGGGCCAGTTTTTTTAAAATACTTTAATACAGGTTCGGGAAGCGGCTTTCATCTTAGAGAGATTTGTTTCCATTTCTTTTAAGCTGCTACTCAAAGATGCCTCGTCAAAAGCTGCAACAGCGGCGTATTTCAGAGCTGGAAACAGAAAAGCAACTCACGGTTGCCGAAGCTCTATAAAAGAAATGCGCCGGGTAGCGCACAATATGATGCCCGAATCATTAGTAAAATTCGGGCAGGATGCGGCTTTAAGGGACTTTTGTAATGACATTGTGAAAAGCGGCGCTTTGCAGGTGCATTATGAATGTATTAATATGGAAAATGCCGTAAACGATCAAACCATATCTGTCACTGTTTACCGTATTGTCCAGGAGCTGATCCATAATATTATTAAACATGCCGCTGCAAAAAAAAACTATTGTGCAGCTAAGTAAAACTGACGGCATGCTATTTATTACAGCAGAAGATGATGGGAACGGCTTTGAAGCTGATGCACTACAACGAACAAAGGGTATTAGCTGGAGCAATATTAAAAACCGGGTGAATGTTCTAAAAGGAAAAATTGATATACATTCAGTACCGGGTAAAGGCACTTCGGTACTTATTGAACTGCCGGAATTATGACGATTAAAGGTATTTATAGTAGATGACCATTACATGGTAATAGAAGGTATCCGTTCCCTGCTGCAACAGGAACCCGCTGTTGAATGGTTGGGGCATGCTACCAATGCCACCTCCTGCATTGCTTTTTTGCAAAAAGAACAACCGGATATTATTTTAATGGATATTAACCTGCCGGATAAGAGCTGTATAGATCTATACAGGGAAGTAAAAGAAGCATGGCCTTCTGTATTTGTTATCGGGCTCAGCACTTTCAACCAGATCAGCTTTGTAAGCAAGATGATGAATAACGGGGCATCGCGCTATCTTTTAAAAAACGCCACGCAGGCCGAGATCATGGAAGCTATACATATAGTGATGAAAGGCAAATTGTACTTGAGCAGTGAAGCCGCCCAGTCCCTTCATCAGCCGGCCTCACAGGCTATAACGCTTACCAGGCGGGAAAAGGAAGTGTTGGAGCTGACCGCCGAAGGACTTACCAATAACGAGGTGGCAGAAAAACTTTACATCAGCATTACAACAGTAGATACGCACCGCCAAAACCTGCTCAGTAAATTCGATTGCCGTAATGTGGCATCGCTGGTAAGAAAAGCCAGTCAGCTGGATTTTCTCTAAAGCTTATTTATGCCTGCTGCCAGGCTTTCTGTAATACGGCTTTTTACCACCACCCCGCTTTAAAGGAGCCGACATGTATGCCGGCTGACTTCCCAAATGCTCCGGCACTTTATCTTTTTGCACTTCCTTCCCTATCAGCTTTTCAATAGCATGAAATTTCCTCTGGTCTTTTAGATTAACCAGCGTAAATGCGCTGCCATCCGCTTCTGCGCGGGCGGTTCTTCCTATGCGGTGCACATAATCTTCCCCGTCGTGCGGCACATCAAAATTGATGATCAGGTCAATATGATCAATATCAATGCCCCTGCTTAAAATATCGGTAGCTACTAACACCGGTAAACGCCCGCTTTTATATCTCATCAAAACGTCTTCCCTGAAATCCTGTTCCAGGTCGCTGTGTATTTCTCCCGCTTTAACGCCAACCCTTCGCAGATCCTTTGCCAGCTGCTTTACACTTTGTTTACTGCTGCAGAATATCAGCACTGCTTTATATTTCTTTTCCTGTAGCAGGTACTGGATTAATGGGATTTTTTGTTCGTCATATACCATATAGGCACGTTGCACGATCTTTTCGGGTGGTTTGCTCATAGCAATACTGATTTCCACCGGCTGGTACAGGATCCGCTTCGCCAGGAGTTTTATTTTATCTGGCATTGTAGCCGAAAATAAAAGATTCTGCCGCTTTTGCGGAAGATGGTTGATGATAAACATAATATCATCAAAAAAGCCCATATCCAGCATCCGGTCAGCTTCATCAAGCACCAGGTATTGCAGGGTCTGCAGCTTTACATAACCCATTTTAATATGGGCCATCATTTTCCCCGGTGTACATACTACAATATCGGCGCCCGTGCTAAGCGCCCTTTTTTCCTGTATAAAGCTATTGCCGTCTCCTCCTCCATACACTGCAATGGAGCTCAAATTCGTAAAATAGGAAAGCCCCTCAAGGTGCTGCTCAATTTGTACGGCAAGCTCCCTGGTTGGTACTATAATCATGGCATTTACCCCATTGCTCGCGGTACCATTCACAAGCAGGCGATTGATAAGCGGTAATAAGAATGCAGCTGTTTTACCAGTGCCTGTCTGGGCAAAAGCCAGCAGATCTTTTCCATTTAATATTTGAGGGATCGCCTGCTCCTGTATAGGCGTGGCTGTTTCGTAGTTGGAGGCCTCAATACCTTCCATCAGTTGTTCTTCAAAACCGAATTCTGTAAACTTCACTTATATCGGGTTAAAAATGAGTGGCAAAGATACCTGCTTTGTATAACACTTTTATTATGAATTAAAAGCAGTTTTTATTTATACTGATAAAAAAAAGTGTTTTTTGATTAAAAAAGCTAATTTTACTCCCAAATTCTTGAAGCGTTTTTAGCTTTAAGCTCTGAACTGAAACTTAGGAACTTTCAATGACAACGGAGCATAAGTGAAAAAACGCTCACGCTACAGCGTGGGCGCACTTATCGTTGTCGGGTTTCCTAAGGCCCCAGTTCGTAAGTTGCTGCCTGCGCTTATTTTATTGCAGCCAGCCAATTGTTTAACACTTAAAAAAAACTATACTCAATGAAAAAGTCTAACAATGATTACTATCAGGGATTCGGCTATCCCTGTTCAGACCTTGTAAAATTTGCCAGTTCATTAAGTCTTTTTACGATCATGTTAAAAAACGGGCAGATCATTCACTTCCAGCCCGATAATGCTTCAGACTTCAGAAATTGGCTGCTTAAAAACAATATTGAGGATATAAAGAAGACAGCTACAGGCTGATCTCTGAAATCAGCATTTAAAAAATGACAGCCCTTATATTGGGTCAGTCAGTGTGTTCAACAGTAATAATAAAAAACGCCGGCAAAGAACTGAAGGTTCAAAATCATGGGAACCAGAGCAAAGCGTATCGGGATACCTTAATGTCGTCCAACAAAAAACCCTCCAAGTAAACTTGAAGGGTTCAAGAAGAATGGCAGCTACCTACTCTCCCGTCCCGATGACTATCGGGATGGTGCAGTACCATCGGCCTTAAGGGGCTTATCCGCCGCAACAGAGATCGGTAAGGGCAGAGGGAACTCTGCTAAAAAAGCAATACAGCATTGCGCATAAAAAAAGCCTCACATTTTTGTGAGGCTCTCTAAGAAGAATGGCAGCTACCTACTCTCCCGCATTGTGGTGCAGTACCATCGGCCTTAAGGGGCTTAACTTCTCTGTTCG